>CANGXK010000032.1 GCA_947457715.1 Gemmatimonadota bacterium | reverse complement strand
CGACACCTCGAAGGTCGTCGCGTTCGATCGGGCCTTCCTGATCGGCATGATCAAGCACCACGAGGGCGCGATCAAGATGGTCGACGATCTGTTCAAGGTGAAAGGCGCCGGTCAGGAAGTGGACGCCAACAACTTCGCCAACGATGTGGTCAGTGCGCAGACCGCCGAGATCGGCATCATGCGCGGCCTGCTCGCCAAGCTCCCCCCGAAGTAACCCGGACAGACGGCGCCATCCGGCGTTCCGTCGTCCCCATCCTCACCCACTGGAGTGTGCACCGATGCGCGTCATGCGTGGCTTGATCCTGCTGTTCGCGACTGCCGTCGTCCCGACGCTCGCGTCGGCGCAGACGTACCCGAGCAAGTCCGATCCCCGGAATAACCTGAAGCCGGGTCGCTTGGACGCGGGCGTCGCGGCGAGCAACATGAAGCTGCTGTCGTTCACGCCGAAGCCGGCGCAGTTCGACACGGTGCGTGGCCTGACGTTCGTCAACTCCGACCTCGCCTTCGGCACCCACTACGTCTACCAGGCCAACTTCGCCGGCTTCTCGATCTGGGATATCACCGACCCGGCCAAGCCGGCCATGACGGCCGTCGTCCAGTGCATCACCTCGCAGGGTGACCCGTCGATCTACGGTAACCTGCTGTTCCTTTCCGCCGAGGGGGCGGGCAACCGCAACGATTGCGGGAGCGGCGGCGTGCAGGACCCGAAGGATCACATGGCTGGCGTCCGTATCTTCGACGTGTCGAATCCGAAGGCGCCCAAGCTCGTGAAGAACGTGCAGACGTGCAAAGGCTCGCACACGCACACGATCGTGCCCAGCCCGACCGATCCGCGCACGATTTACCTCTACGTGTCGGGACAGCAGGCGGCGCGGCCCGAGACGGAGATGGCCGGGTGCAAGAACGGCACCGATCCCGCCGATCCCACGAACTCGCTCTTCCAGCTCGACATCATCAAGGTGCAGCTCGATCGTCCGGAGCAGGCCAAGGTCATTCCCGGCGCGCGCGTGTTCACCGGCTTGGACGGTGCGAGCGAGTGCATGCGGTTCTGCGCGCCTGCCGACGCTCGTCGTGCCGCCGCAGGGGCCGCTCGCGCCCGACCGGCGGCCGATCCCGAAATGCCCACCGGACCGCGCAACTGCCATGACGTCACGGCGTATCCGGCGATGAATCTGCTCGCGGCGTCCTGCTCGACGCACTCCATTCTCGTGGACATTTCGAACCCCGAGAAGCCGTTCCGCATCAGTGCCCTCGCCGACACGAACAACTATCAGGGGCGGCACACCGCGGCATTCAGCAATGACGGCAAGAAGCTGATCCAGACCGATGAATGGGGCGGCGGCACCGGCCCGATGTGTCAGGCGTCGAGCATGATCGAGCTCGGCGGCAATACGGTCATCTCCCTTGACGCGAAAAAGAAGCAGACCCAGCGCGCCTACTTCAAGCTGCCGTCGGCGCAGACGGCCGAAGAGAACTGCGTGTCGCACAACGGTGGCATCATCCCCGTGCCGGGGCGCGACCTGTATGTGCAGGGCTGGTATCAGGGCGGCGTGAACATCATGGACTTCACCGACCCTGACAAGGCGATCGAAATCGGCTACTTCGATCGCGGTTCGATCGATCCGCCGCAGCCGGTTGATGTACCCGCCGCGGCCGCGGCGGCTCTGGCGCCCGGTGCGCGTCCACGCAGCAACACGATCGGCGGCTCGTGGGGCGCGTACTATTGGAACGGCCTCATCTTCTCGTCCGAACTCGATCGCGGTATGGACATCCTCGAGCTGACGCCGAGTGGGCAGCTGTCGGCGAACGAGATCGCCGCGGCGAAGCTCGTCACCTTCACGGATTACAATCCGCAGAGCCAGCCGAAGATGACGTGGCCGGCGGCGTTTGTGGTGGTGCGCTCGTACCTCGATCAGTTGGTGCGCGGCAACGGACTCGCGTCCGACCGCACGACGGCGATTTACGCGGCACTCGATGCGGCGGAAATGAAGTCGGGGCTGGCGCGCGCGACGGCGCTCAATGCGCTCGCGCTGCAGGTGGACAAGGATGTCGCCGGCGCCCAGGACGGTGCGCGCGTGCGCACGATGGCCAGCGAGATCCGGCGACTGGCGACGGCGTCGAAGTAGACCTCACCACGCAACGTGGTGGCAACGAAGGGCTCCCCGGACGGGGAGCCCTTCGTTGGATGCGGAGTGCGCGCCGTGGCGCGGTGGTTCCGCGGCGCTCAGGGCGCGAGTGCCGCCAGCAGGCCGCTGGGGATGCCCAGGCGGTAGCGCACATTAATCGCCCTCGCCGCCGCGTCAGCCAGCACCGTCTGGCCAAGCGCGCTCGGGTGGAAACCGTCGAGGCTCATGTATGGGCCGTACGGTGTGGCGGTCGTCATCAGCTGCACCACACTGAACGGCGCCTTGAGGTCGGGGCGCCCGTAGAGCGACTCGAGCCGGAAGTACGCCAACCGGTGTACCAAGGCCTGTCGCCAGATGTGCCGGTCGATCCCGTCGATAATGGCGTTGAGCTGCCCGATCTCGCCTGGGTCGAGCACGTAGTCCACCACATTGGGCGGGCCACCCGCGCACGAGAGTGGCTCCGGCGGCAGGTTGTTCTGTTGGCGTGTCACGCCAGCGGCGACCGCCGCCGGCACGCGGAACGGTACCACGATGTAGTTGGGGCTATTCTCGCAGTCGGGCTGGATGGCCACGTTGAAGACAGACAGGAATTCGTTGCGGTTTGCCCACAGCTCCGGGCCGGCTCGGAACGCCGGGAACGCGCGCGCGTCGTCGATGAGCCCCACCAGCACCGCCCCGGTCTTGGCCTTCCTGCGCACGCGCTCAAGGATCGCGTCGTAGTCGGGCGCGAAGTCCCGCGCCGGCACCACGGTGACACCGGGAATCACGCGGCCATCACTGGCGCCGAGGACTTCGTTGGCCCCGAGTTCGACGGAGACGAACTTGGGGTTTTGGCGCTCCATGGCCCCGACTTGCGTGGTCCCCGGCGGCAGCACCCGCGCGTACAACGCCTTGTTGGAGAGATCGGTGACGTTCTCCGGCGTGGTATAGCGGGCGTCAAAGGCCCGTGCGGCGTTGATCGCGGTGTTGGCGACCGGCAGTGTGACGCCCGGGAGCAGCGGCGCGCAGCCGAGAGTCGGTACGGGTACCGTGATGAGATCGCCGGAGATGCGGCGAAAACTGGCCAATGGCGCCAGCAGCGGCGGACGACAGCCCGTTGAGCCAATGAGCGGGGCAGTCATTGCGCGATCGGCACGGCGGGCGAGTTGCAGGGGCCATGACTGCGATTGCGACGCGGCGATTGCGCCGTCGGACGCCCACCCCATGCTGACGCTGGTGCCGATGGCCACGTAGCGGTGGAAGACGCCACTCGCGGCCTCCGACTCGTTGCGCGAAAAGGCAGGCGACTCGGGCGCGGCCACGGGGACGGAGTCGTCCCGGCACGCCGAAACGACCAGCACGGACGCAAGCAGCAGGGCGGGCCAGCGGAACATGGAATGCATTGCAACTCCTCTCTCGACAGGCCGGATTGATGCCGGGACGGCGCCAGCGCGGCGCGCCCGCATCAGCATCGTGCCGTACCGTTGTCCGGCAAGCCAGCCGTGAAATCCCCGACACGCGACCTCGTCCGAGTGAGGAGGGCAATGCAAACGAGTCGCCGCCATGGTGATCGGCCTCGCTCCGGTGAGTTCGGGCTCCACCGCGAAACGCGTCGCCGTTCAACGCCCGTTGCCGTGAAGTCGCGCGCCCGGCAATGTTGCCGCCGCCAGCGAGACGCCTATCTTTGCGGTGTGCAACTGGTACGGCGTGTACCCCCAGAAGTCGAGTCGCACCAGCCGTACGTACCAGATTCCGATCCCGGTCAACATCCGGCGTGCAGCGGGGCTCAGGGTCGTCGAGCGAGTGCCACCGGCGACGACCGGGCATCACGCGGCCGAATGACGGTTCTTGGCGGATGGCCAGTGGCCGCCAGCGAGCACCATGAAGGCCAAGCTGGTGATCGAACCGATCTGGTCGTTTTTCTGCTCTGACCTCTCATCACTAGCGCGCCTCCCCGCGCGCCTCGCGCCCCAATCCCGCCATGCGTCTTTCCCCTTCGTTCGCGGCCCTGCTGCTCGCGGCATCACTGAGCACCGCGCCGTCTCTCCGTGCCCAACCCGTTGTCGCCGACCCGGCGCTGACCGCCGAGATCGATCGTCGCACGGCAGCGATCACCGCCAAGGTCACGGCCTGGCGTCACGACATTCATCAGCATCCCGAGTTGGGCTACGCCGAGAAGCGCACGGCGGCGCTGGTGGCGGCGCATCTCAAGGCGCTCGGGATGGAGGTGCAGGAGAATGTGGGCGGCATTCCCGGCGTGGTGGGCATTCTCAAGGGCGGCAAGCCCGGCCCCACCGTCGCGCTGCGGGCCGACATGGACGCGCTGCCGGTGACGGAACTGGTCGACGTGCCGTTCAAGTCGACCGTGCGCACGGTGTACAACGGGCAGGAGACGGGTGTGATGCACGCCTGCGGACACGACATGCACACCGCGATGCTCATGGGCACGGCCGAAGTGCTGGCCGGACTCAAGGACCGGCTGCCGGGCACGGTGAAGTTTCTCTTTCAGCCCGCGGAAGAAGTGCCGCCGCGTGGCGGGGCGCAGCCGATGATCGATGCCGGCGTGATGCAGGGCGTGGCCGGTGTGTTCGGTCTGCATGTGGGTCCCGGCCCACTCGGTGCGATGCGCTATCGTGCCGGCGCCATCTCGGCCAGCGCCGACGGTTGGCGCATCGTGGTGCACGGGCGTCAGGGACACGGCGCCATGCCGTCGAACACGGTCGATCCGATCGTGGTGAGCGCGGAGATCGTGACGGCGCTGCAGACGATCGTGTCGCGTCAGCTCGACTTGTCGAAGGCGCCGGCGGTGGTGACCGTGGGCGCGATTCACGGGGGACTGCGTGAAAACATCATCCCCGACTCGGTGTGGATGATTGGCACCATCCGCGCGTTCGATGCCGAGGCGCGGAAGACGATTCACGAGCGCATGAAGCGTATCGCGACCAACATCGCGGAAGCCCACGGGGCCACGGCCGATGTGATCGTGGACATCGGCTACCCCAGCTCGGTGAACAGCGATGCCATGGTCGCCAAGTTCTACCCCACGCTCAAGCGCGTGGCGGGTGCGGCCGGTGCCACGGAAGGTGATGTCACGATGGCCGGCGAAGACTTTTCGCGCTTCTCCGAGCTCGCGCCGGGATTCTTCTTTAACCTCAGTGTCACGCCGCCGCATCTCGATCCGAAGACGGTGGCCAGCAATCACTCGCCGCTCTTTCAGGGCGACGACCGCGCGCTGGCCGTGGGTGTGCGCGCGATGTCGAACATGGCGATGGACTTTCTGCGCTCTGGCGGAGCACCGAAGCTGATTCCGTGATGGCGCGTGATGTACCGAGGAAGTGCACCGCCTCCGTGACCCAGTCGCGGTTGCGTGGCCCTTGAGCGCGGCGGATACTCCACGGTTATGAACCACTCCATGCGACTCCTGGCCGTGCTGGCGGCCGCGGCAAGCCTGACGGCCGTCGGTGCGGTAGCGCAGCCGGCCCCTGCGGCCACGCTCATCCGCAACGCGCTGATCATCGACGGGCGCGGCACCCCCGGCGTCCGCGGCGATGTGCGGGTGATCGGCGATCGCATTGTGGCCGTCGGTCAGCTGACCCTCGCGGCCGGTGATCGCGTGGTCGATGCGCGTGGACTGACGATCGCGCCCGGTTTCATCGACACGCACAGCCATCACGACCGCGGGTTGTTCTCGGCGCGCGATGCCAAGGCCATGGTCAGCCAGGGCATCACCACGATCGTGGTGGGGCAGGATGGCGGCGGCATGAATCTGCGGGCCCTGTTTGCTCGGCTCGATACACAGCCGGTGGCCGTCAACGTGGCGTCGTATGCCGGACACGGCGCGATCCGGGAAGCCGTGCTCGGGGCCAAGTACGAGCGTCGCGCGACGGCGCGTGAGCAGGCGCGGATGGAGCAACTGCTGCGCGTGGAGATGCAGGCGGGTGCGCTCGGGCTCTCGACCGGCCTGGAGTACGACCCCGGTATCTATGCATCCGAGGCCGAAGTGCTCGCGCTGGCGAAGGTGGCCGGTGCGGCGGGAGGCCGATACATCAGCCACATGCGCAGTGAAGACCGCGACTTCTGGCCCGCGCTGCACGAGATCATCACGATCGGCCGCGTGAATCGCATGGCGGTGCAGGTGTCGCACCTCAAGCTCGGCATGCGCGACCTGTGGGGGCAGGCGGACAGCGTGATCCGGGTGCTCGATCGCGCGCGGGCCGAGGGTGTGCAGATCACGGCCGACATCTATCCGTATCTGCAGTGGCAGGCCAACCTCGGCGTGCTGTATCCCAAGCGAAACTTCGCCGACAGCACCGAAACGGCGTTCATTCTCGAGCATCTCAACACCGCCGACGATATCCTGTTCAATCGCGTGGACGGTCATCCCGAGTACCGCGGCAAGACGCTGGCGCAGGTGGCCGTGCTGCGCGGCCGCTCGCCCGGTCGCACGATGATGGACCTGCTGGCCGAACCGGGTGGCTCGGGAGCGGGCATCATCGCCAAGGGCATGGACGATGCCGACGTGGCCACGCTGATCCGGTGGCCGTATACGAATGTGTGCAGCGACGGTCTGTCGAGCGGATTACATCCGCGTGGCTTCGGCAGCTTTCCGAAGGTGCTGGGTCCCTACGTGCGCGACCGGTCGCTATTCAGCACCGAGGAAGCGGTGCGTAAGATGACGAGCCTGTCGGCTGCCAACGTGGGGATTACGCAGCGCGGCGTGATCGCACCGGGATATTTCGCCGATCTGGTGTTGTTCGACCCGGCCACCGTGACGGATCGCGCGAGCTTCGACGCGCCGCAGGCGCAGGCCACCGGTATTACGGCGGTGTGGGTGAACGGCGTGCTGGTGTTCGACGGGGGAGCCGCAACCGGACGGACGGCGGGTAAGGCGCTGCGACGCGCGACATCACGCTGAACGTGCGGTGACGGTGCGCTGATGACAAAAGGCCCCCGGTGAATACCGGGGGCCTTTTGACCTGCATGGTGCATCACGTGCGCCGGCGTTACCGGTTCGCGGTGTTGTCCAGCTGGGGGCGCGTGGCCAACGTGGTGGAGACGACGGTGATATCGCCGCGCGCACCGATCGTGTAGACCTTGCCGGCCGAGAACGAGACCGCCGTGCGGGTGATCACGTTGGTCGTCGAACCGACGTAGCGCGTGCTGAGGTCGTACACCGCGTTCGGCAGCGCGGTGAAGGCACCACCCGACTTGTACGCCACCGCACCGCCCACCGGCAGTTCCGCGCCGGTGGTCGTGTTCTTGGCGTACAGCGTCATCGGATTCGCGTTGGAGATCGCGTTCACGAACCGGACGTACGCCACCGTGTAGTCGAGCGTATCGACGAACGCGTCTTCCAACACGAAGGCTTCCGCCGTCTTGGTGGTCGTGTTGTAGATGCCGCTGATGTAGTACGAGTACGCCTTCCCGTCGGCCAACGTGGCCGCCGCGGTGCTGATCACGACGTCCTTGTCCACGACGGCCGAGATACGGCCAGTGAAGGTGTATTGGCCCGGGTCGATGGCCGAGTAGAAGCCGCCCGAACCCACGCCACCCGGGTTCACGCCGGTCACCGCTTCCACGCCGGTGGCCGAGGTGATCGCGGTGATCTTGCTGCTGTTGGCGTAAAAGTTCACCGCCGGCGCATTGACGCCGAAGTTGAAGAACTTCACGCGCGCTCCCGGGAGCGTACCGGTGATGTCCTGTACGGCGTTCTTCTCACACGCGGTGAGCGCGACGGCGCACAGCAGCATCGCTATCGATCTGAATGTGTTCATCGCTGATTACGGTTGAGTGATCCAGAGAGGCTTCGTGTGGTAGTCGAGCGCGAGACCGCCAATGGCCTCCAGCCCGGCTCTGTTCCACACATACTCCGAGTTGAAGCGCGGACGGACGCGCTGCACGATCTTGCCGCCGTTGTCGGGATACAGGCTCACCGGCGGCGTGAAGCCGGGGAACACCTGCATACCGCTGGCCGGATCGACGTCCGTGTAGTTGTAGCGACGCATGTCCATCCAGATCTCGTTGTGGCCCCAGCCCCACTGCGCGATGTACTTCTGCGACATGATGCGGGTGAGCGACAGCCCAGCCGGTGACGACGGCACGATCGCCGTATTCGCCAGGAACGCTGCCTTCTCCGCCGCCGTGATCTGCGTGGGCGTCTGGTTGTTGTCGAGATTGCGCGAGTTCACGAAGTCGATGTGCGACGAGACGCCGGTCGTGTAGGCTGCCAGCGCCGTGCCCATGTCGCCCAGCTTGTACGCCGCCTCCGCCTTGATGAACTGCAGCTGTGCGTACGTCATGAGCGGGATCTTCGCCTTGTCGTCGAAGATGTAGCGGCCGGGGACGGCGAGGCCACCGGTGCCCGGGTAGCCGTACACGTTGTTCGGCTGCTGCGTCGTAGTGAGGGCGCCGAAGCCGACCACGTTGACGTCGAGGCCGCGATACAGGCCGTCGGGGGACGGCGACAGCATGCGCGTCATGCGCGGATCGACGGCGCCGCCGAACTGGGTGCCGTTCATCAGGCCGACCACGAACTGCGTCTGACGATACGCGTTGAAGTTGCCGCGCGTCCGGCCCCAGAAATTGATGTCGTCGTTCTGGGTGTTCGGGTACGTGAGCAGCGCGTCGTCGGCATTGCTGGTGAACGACAGGTTCACCGCGGCAATGACGTCGGCCGGCTTGTATCCGCTCTTCCGGGAATAGTGGTTCAGGTTCAGCGCCAGCATACCATACGCCAGCTTGAGCCACTTGGTACGGTCGCCGCCATACAGCTTGTCGGTGCGCGCCAGATAGGCCTGATCCACCGCACCGTCGGTGCGCTTGAGCAACACGATCGCTTCGTTCAGGAGCTTCTGGACTTCCTGATACGCGTACTCCTGCGAGTCGAAGCTGAACGTGAACTTCGACTGGTCGATCGCTTCCTTGACGATGATTTCACCGTGCATGTCGGTCGTGACCTGCCAGCCCCACGCTTTGAGCACCTTGGCGACGCCGAGCAGGTCCCAGCGCTCCTCGGCTTCGGCGAGGTTCGTCATGTCGACCAGGTTCTGGCCGAGCGTCCAATACACGTCACGATACTGCTGCGCGCCGTTGTCGCTGGAGGGATCGTAGCCCATGCGGTCCCACGTGCTGAGCACGGTCCCGGTGACCACGTATTCCTGCGTATAGCGGCCCAGGAAGCGACCATCATACTGCGGCGCCGTGACCATCCAGTGGATCATCGGCGCGAGATACAGATTCGCCGAGACCTTCTGGGGGCCGTTGGGGTTGTTGTTGACGTCGAGGAACTCGTTACAGCTGACGGTGCTCAGTGCAACCGCACCGGTCAGGAGAATCTTGCGGAATGTTTTCATGGTTTAGTACCCCATCTTGATGCCGAAGGCCACGCCGCGCGGCATCGGGAAGTTTCCATAATCGATGCCGACACCGGACGAACCACCGACGGCGGCGCTGTTGCCGTTGACGATCGGATCGAGGCCCGAGTAGTTCGTGAAGAGGAAGAGATCCGTGCCCGTGACATAGGCGCTCGCTTCGCGGGCCTTGAAGTACTTGCCGGGCAGGGCCATGCGCACGGTGACGTCGCGCAGCCGCACCCAGTTGATGTCCTTCTCGATGAAGAGCTCTTCGCTGATGCCGGTGTAGTACTGCGGCTGCACGGCCGGAATGACCACGATCGTGTTCTTCGTGGGATTCGCCGTGTTTTCACGGCCGTCGCGCAGCACGCCGTCAATGACGCGCGGCTGATCACGGTCGAGCGTGCGGTTGCTGAGGCCGCGCGTGGTCAGAAAGTGCTCGGTGGCGTTGAACACATCGCCGCCCTTGCGGATGTCGACGAGGAAGCTGACGGAGAGCTTCTTGTAGCGGATCGTGTTCGTCAGGCCGATCGTGAAGTCGGGCTGGCGATCATAGCCGGCGTCGATGAACGCGGTGGAGCGCAGCGGAAGACCGGTGGTCGGATCGATGAGGATCTTCTTCGAGCCCGGGATCGTGTCGCGCAGGTAGAACAGGCCGGTGAGCGACCGGGTGGAGAGTCCCGGGGCGACGCCGTTGCGGACGTTGCCATACAGCCACGTGTCGGACACGTACGATTCGGGAAGGGCGTTCGGCAGCTTGAGCACCTTGCCGCGCGCGCGCTCGACGTTGGCGATCACGTCCCACGTGACGTCGCGCTTCATCACGGGCGTGCCGCGGAGCGTGACTTCGAGACCGGTGTTCCGGGTGGAGGCGCCGTTCAAATTGAACAGGATGAACCCCGTGGCATAGCTGCCGCGGATGTCGTTCACGATCTGGTCGGTGGTCTCCTTGCGATACGTCGTCACGTCAAGGCCGAGACGATCGTTGAAGAACCCGAGTTCGGTGCCGATTTCGTACGAGGTCGCGAATTCCGGACGCAGGTCGAGGTTCGGACCCGTGAAGCCGTAGCCGTAGCCGCCGTTGGACGTCGTCTTGAACTCGAGCGACGGGCGATAGGCGTACGGGCGCGCGTCCTTACCCACTTCGGCATAGCTCGCGCGGAGCTTGCCGCTCATGTACTTGCCGATCGACGGGATCGCTTCGGAGAAGATGAAGCTCGTCTGGATCGACGGGTAGAAGAACGAATTGCGTTCCTCGGGAATCGTCGACGTCCAGTCATTACGGCCCGTGACCGTCAGGAACAGGTAGTCGCTGTAGTTCGCCGTGACGCTGCTGAACAGGCTCATCAAGCGACGCTGCTGCTTGTTGGTGCGCGTCGTGCGGACGTTCGTGTTGTTGACCGATACGAAGTTCGGATCGAGGAAGTCACGGCCAAGCAGGCCGCTCACTTCCGATCGGAATTCCGAGATCTGATTACCGACGAGGCCATTCAGCGAAAAGTTGTCGGTGATCTGGATGCGGTTCACGTTGAACAGCGTCTGCGCGTTCAGGTTGCGCGTGACGTCGTTCGCGACATCGAGGATGCCGTTGTTGTTGTTGGCCACGCCGGCGCTTTCCGGGTGACGCAGGATCAGGTTTTCGTTGGTGTAGCTGTCTGATCCGATATTGGTCTTCAGGTAGCCCCAGCTGAACGGCGTGATGGTCAGGCCGAGGTTCGCAATGAGTCGGCCGTTCCGCGAATTCACGCGATTCTTGTTGACGCTGAAGTACGGGTTGTCCGTTTCCGAGTTCGTGGCCAGCGCCGTGATGCGGCGACGGTTGCCGGCGGGCGTGAGGTAGTCGCTCGCCTGGTCGGTCTGCGGCCAGAGCAACAGGCCGATGAGCGGACCGTTGTCTCCCTTGAGTGCCTGGTCGTTGTCGGCCTGCGCGTACTGCATCGAGAGATCGGTCTTGAGCCAGCTCGTGACCGTGGCGCCGCCCGACCCCGTGAGGTTGATGCGGGTGTAGTCGGAGTTCGGGATCACGCTGCCCTGGGCGTTGTAGCCGAGCCCCACGCGGTAGTTCACTTTGGCGTCGGGCGACGCGCCGCTGAACGTCAGGTTGTGCTGCTGCGACACGGCCGACTGGAAGAAGCCGTCGATGTTGTCGTAGAACTGCGTGCCGGCCGTGTACGGATTGCCGAAGTACGAGAACGAACCGAGCACGCTGCCGGCCACCGAGGTCGGACCGTACGTGCGCTGCGTTTCGGGGCGGGCGCGCGTCTGATCCACACGCACGCGGTTGCTGTACTCGAATCCACCCACGCCCGGCTTGCCGCGCTTGGTGGTGATCACGATCGCGCCGTTGGCCGCGTCGATGCCGTAGAGGGCGGCCGCTTCCGGGCCCTTCAGCACGACCATGCTCTCGATGTCTTCCGGATTGATGTCAGCCGCGCGGTTCGTGAAGTCGATGCCGCGGTTGCTGAACGCCGTGAGCGAGCCCGGAGCGTCCGAGGCCAGCGAGCCGGTGTTGAGCGTCTTGTTGTCCATCGGCAGGCCGTCGATGATCATGAGCGGCTGGTTGCTGCCGCTGATCGAACTGACGCCACGAATGGTGATCGACGACGAGGCGCCGGGCACGCCCGACGTGCTTGTCACTTCGACGCCGGCCACGCGACCCTGCAGGCCGTTGATGAAGTTTTCGCGACCGGTTTGCGCCACGTCGGCGCCGGACACGGTTTGCTGCGAGGTGCCGAGGTTACGCTGGGTGGTGGTCTGGCCAAGGGCCGTGACCACGACGGCGTCGAGATTCGAGGCCGCCTTGGTCAGCTGCACGTTCATCGCGTCGGCGGTGCCGACGGTGCGTTCCTGCGGCAAGTACCCGATCAGGCGGTACTGCAGCACCTGGCCGACATCGGCCCGGACGCTGTAATCGCCATTGTTGTTCGTCTGGACGACCGTCGGCGTGCCCTTCACGACCACGGAAACGCCGGAGAGCGGGACGCCGACGTCGCGGGTGACTTTCCCCGTCACGGTTTTCGTCTGGGCGAACGCCGGTGATGCGCACAGGAGCGTCCCCATGAACACCGTGAGTATTCGTT
>CANGXK010000031.1 GCA_947457715.1 Gemmatimonadota bacterium | reverse complement strand
TGGCGCGCGGCATGACGCCGCGCGCGGCCATGGCGGAACTGTTCGGACGGCAGGACGGCTGCGCGAAGGGCAAGGGCGGGTCGATGCACATGTTCGACAAGCAGCTCGGGTTTCTTGGCGGACATGGGATCGTCGGTGGTCATATCCCGATCGCCGCCGGCGTCGGATTCGCGATCAAGTATCGCGGTGGCGATCAGGTCATCGTGTGCTTCATGGGTGAGGCGGCCGTGAACAACGGCGCCTTCCACGAGGCACTGAACATGGCCGCGCTCTGGAAGCTGCCCTGCCTGTTCATCATCGAGAACAACCGCTACGGCATGGGCACCGCGCTCGAGCGCGCCTCGGCCATTCACGACATCTACAAGCGCGGCGCGTCGTACGACATGCCGCGGGACGTGGTCGACGGGCAGGACGTGCACGCCGTGCGCAAGGCCACCATCGAGGCGATCGAGCGCGCGCGCACCGACGGCACGCCGACGCTGCTGGAAATCCGCACCTACCGCTTCATGGGCCATTCGATGTCCGACGCGGTCAGCGGCACCTATCGCACGAAGGAAGAGCTGGAGCAGTACCTCAAGCGCGACCCCATCGCCCTGCACCGTCAGCGCATGGAGGAAGCCGGCGAAATCTCGCCCGCCGACGTCGCGGCGATGGACGACGAGATCAAGAAGATCGTGCAGGACAGCATCGACTTTGCTGAGCAGAGCCCGGAGTTGCCGCTCGAGGCGCTCATGGAAGACATCCTCGTCGAAACCACGAGCTGAGAGCCCAACGACCATGGCCGTGATTACTTACCGCGATGCGCTCAACATGGCGCTCCGCGAAGAAATGCACCGTGACGACCGCGTCTTCCTCATGGGTGAGGAAGTCGCCGTGTACCAGGGTGCTTACAAAGTCTCGAAAGGACTCCTGCAGGAATTCGGCGAGATGCGCGTCGTCGACACGCCGATCACCGAGCTCGGCTTCGCCGGCGTCGGCGTCGGCGCCGCGATGGCCGGCCTGCGGCCGATCATCGAATTCATGACGTGGAACTTCGCGCTGCTGGCGATCGACCAGGTCGTCAACGCGGCCGCGAAGATGCTGTACATGTCGGGCGGCCAGTTCCCGATGCCGATGGTGTTCCGCGGCCCGAACGGCGCGGCGCTGCAACTCGGTGCGCAGCACTCGCAGGCGTGGGAATCGTGGCTGGCGCACATCCCCGGCCTCAAGGTCGTGGCTCCGGCCACGCCGTACGATGCCAAGGGACTGCTCAAGGCCGCCATCCGCGACGACAATCCGGTGTGCTTCCTCGAAGGGGAGATGTTGTACAACACGAAGGGCGAAGTGCCCGACGACGACTACATCGTGCCGATCGGCAAAGCGGAGCTCAAGCGTGAAGGCGAGCACGTGACGCTGGTGTCGCACGGCAAGATGGTGCTGGTGGCCCTGCAGGCCGCCGATCAGATGGCGAAGGAAGGCATCACCTGCGACGTCGTCGACCTGCGCACGATCCGGCCCATGGACGTCGACGCGATCACGGCGTCCGTCAAGAAGACGAACCGGTGCGTGGTGGTGGAAGAAGGATGGGAGGTGTGCGGCGTGGGCGCGCAGGTGGTGGACTATGTCCAGCGCCATTGCTTCGACCACCTCGATGCGCCGGTGCTCCGCGTGCATCAGGCCGATGCGCCGATGCCGTACACCAAGAGTCTCGAAAAGGCCGCCAAGCCCGACTTGCCGAAGACGATCGCGGCAATCCGACAGGTTCTCTACCTCGACTGACCCAGCGATCATGGCAACGAAAGTAATGATGGAGGCGCTTTCCCCCACGATGGAGGAAGGACGCCTCGTGAAGTGGGTGAAGAACGTCGGTGACGCCGTGAGAACCGGTGACACGATCGGCGAAGTCGAAACCGACAAGGCGATCATGGAACTCGTCGCGCGCGGCGACGGCGTGCTGCGTGCGCTGCTGATTCCCGAAGGCACCACGGCGACCGTCGGCGCGGTGATCGGCGTGATCGCCGCCGCCGACGAAGATATTGGCGCGCTCACCGGCGGCTCCGCGCCGGCTCCTGCGGCGGCAGCGCCCGCGGCACCGGTGGCGGCCGCGCCGACCGCGCCGGCGGCCGCTGCGACTCCCGTTGCCGACGCCGCGGCGCCGTCCGGTCCCGTGCGCTCGTCGCCGCTCGCGCGACGCATGGCCGCCGAAAAGGGCGTCAACATCGGCGCGATTCACGGCAGTGGCCCGGGCGGCCGCGTCATCCGCCGTGATATCGAAGGCGCCGCGGCAGCAACGCCGGTCGCCGCGAGCACCACGGCACCAGCCGCGGTGGCACCAGCAGCCGCCGCGTCGTCCAAGGCGGCGCCGACGGCCGTCGCCACCGCGATGCAGATCGACGGTGAATTCAAGGACGTGGCCCTCACGCAGATGCGCAAAACCATCGCGCGTCGCCTGAGCGAGTCCATCGGCCCCGTGCCCACGTTCTACCTCACGTCGGAAATCGACATGACGAAGGTGGGACAGCTCCGCGAGCAGATGGTGGCGAACGGCGATCAGTACAAAGTCTCCGTCAACGACATCATCATCAAAGCCGTCGCCATCGCGCTCACCCGGCACCCGGAGTGCAACGCGCATTGGATGGGCGATTCCATTCGCTACTTCAGCGCGGCGCACGTCGGGATGGCGGTGGCCACGGATGACGGCCTGATCGTGCCGGTGATCCGTGATGCACAGCTCAAGGGGCTCGGCCAGATCGGCAAGGAAGCGCGCGAACTCGCCAAGAAGGCGCGTGACCGGAAGCTGCAGCCCGCCGAATTCACCGGCGGTACGTTCTCGGTGTCCAACCTCGGCATGTTCGGGATCGATCAGTTCACCGCCATCATCAACCCGCCCGAGGCGGCGATCCTGGCTGTGGGCGCGACAGAGACGAAGCCGGTGTGGGAGAACGGCCAGTTCGTGCCGCGGCAGCGGATGCGCGTTACGCTCAGCTGCGATCATCGCGTGATCGACGGCGCGGTGGGCGCGAAGTTTCTGCAGACGCTCCGTTCGCTGCTCGAATCGCCACTGATGATGCTGTTCTAGGTCGTCGGCGTTTCGACACCGGCCCACGTGTTATCGTGTCGGTCACGAAGGCACCAACTGCTCCGGCAGCTGGTGCCTTCGTGCCGTTGGATCGTCTCTCGCGAACGCCGACTTCACCGTGAGCGGTCCGTCCAACTTTGGCCGCACGGCGCCCCCGTCTCAGGTCATCACCGTGTCCGCCTCGCTCGTGCCGTCGTCGGCCACCGTGACGTACGGTGCAGTCGTAACCACCGGCTCGGTCGCGATTGCCGCTACCGGGCTCCCCGGTGGTGCGATTCCTGTGTTCACGCTCACCTCGGCCGGTACCACGCGCACCCTGAACGGCGCAGGCACCGTTACGGCCCTGAGTGCCGGCACGTGGACCGTATCCGCCGGAACGGTTTCGAGCGGGGGCAGCAGCTACACGCCCACGCCGTCGGTGTCCTTCGTGTACGCGCTCGTGGCCACCACGCCTCCGGGAGGTGGCACTAACTACGCCATTCCCAATGTGTACCTCACGCCCATCGTGGTCGGGGCGCTGACCGGCAACGCGAGCTCGGCCAACAAGGCATCGTTCCTCTCGTCGGTGTCGTGCATGTTTCCGCTCAACGCGATCTCGTCCGACGTGCGCGCACCGAGCACGATGCACTTCTACGGCGTGCTCAAGGTGTCGTACACCAGCGGCATTGCTGGCTACGGCTACGTGCCCGGTCGCGCGGCGATTGGATGGGACCATCGCCCCAGCGGTGACCGCGTGGCGGCTCACGAGTGCGGACACAACTTCTCGCGCGATCATGCGCCCTGCGGAACCACGGGGGATGCGGACTACCCGTACCCGGGAGGCGTGATCAACAATTGGGGCTGGAACAGCGTGTCGAACGCGCTGGTGCCGCCCACCTGGACCGATGTCATGGGGTACTGCGACAACCAGTGGATCAGTGACTACAACTGGTCGGCAGTGATGCAGTACCGCAGCGCGTCCGGCGGCGTTTCGTCTGTCCTTGCAGTAAGGACAAATATGAGGTAATTTGTCACGATGGAAAGGACAATTTCCTCCGACCTCCTGAGAGCGAAGCTCGCCGAGGCACTGACCGCGCCGCCCCCGGATCTTACGCGGCGAGACGTGCGATTGCCCGGAATTGTCGGCAAGCCCCTCGCTGTCATCGGCGTACGCCGCGGCGGGAAAACGTCGTTTCTGCACCAGCGGCGCGCCGATCGCATCGCGGGCGGGCGCCCACGGGAGTCGCAGCTCATGCTGGGGCTCGAGGATGAGCGCCTCATTGGAATGACGGCGCTCGACCTCGGGTGGGTCATCGAGGAGCATGCTCGGCAATTCCCGACAATACGCGCTGGGGGCCTCCTCTCCCTTTACCTCGACGAGATCCAAATTGTCGACGGGTGGGAGTCGCTGGTCCATCGCCTCGTGGAAGCAAAAAATGTCGAAGTGATCGTCTCAGGCTCCTCGGCGAAGCTGCTGAGCCAGGAAGTTGCCACTGCGGCGCGCGGCCGGCTACTCGACGTGCTGGTGCATCCCTTCTCCTTCCGCGAAGTGCTTCGCCACGCAAACGCCGAACCGGTGGAGCCCTGGCAAGGTCTCAGCCCAGCCGAGCGAGCCGACATCGACGCGCGGCTCCGCGACTACTTGAAAACGGGTGGGTTCCCAGAAGCGCAAGGAACGGAGCTGCGCGACCGCGCCAGACTGCTCACGGGATACGTCGACACCATGGTGCTCCGCGACGTCATCGAGCGCCACAAGGTTTCGAACCCCACGGCGTTGCGAGCGCTCCAACGGCACCTGCTTTCCACGCCGGGGGGGAGCTTCACCGTGCACAAGTTCTACAACTTCCTGAGGTCACAGGGGGTGCCGATCGGGAAGGACACGCTCCACGCCTACCTTGACCACCTGCAGGACGCTTTCCTCGTTCGCGTGCTCGACATGCACAGCGCATCGGAGAAGCAACGGTTGGTGAACCCACGCAAGGTCTACCCGGTCGACGCCGGACTCATCCCACTGTACGAGCAGCCCGGTCGGGAGCACCGAGGGCGCGCGCTCGAGACGGCGGTGCTGCTCGAACTGGAGCGACGCGAATATGCCGTCGCATGGCTACGAGCCGGCGACGATCGTGAGGTGGACTTCTTCGCGATCAGGCCCGGCGAGCCGCCACTGTTGGTCCAGGTCTGCCTCGATACCTCGGACAACACGACATGGGAGCGCGAGGTGCGGGCGCTCGAGGCGGCCGCAACGAGCCACCCTCACGCCGTCGCCCTCCTTATCACTCAGGATCAATCCCCGCCGACGCGGCAGCTCCCCGGGCGGCTTCAGTGGTATTCCGCCGCCCAGTGGCTGCTCGGATAGCCCCTACGCTGGCGTGTTTTCCGCTACTTTTCCGATGCTGTCCCTCGAACCCGTCTATCCCCGACTACCATGGCTTTGTTCGACGTCATCATTCTCGGCGGCGGTCCCGCCGGCTACGTCTGCGCCATCCGCTGTGCCCAGCTGGGCATGCAGGTGGCCGTTATCGAACGCGAAGGACTCGGCGGCACCTGCGTGCTCTGGGGCTGCATTCCGGCCAAATCGCTGCTGGAAAGCGCCGGCCTCGCGGTCAAGCTCGGCAAGGCGGCCGAGCACGGCATCACCCTCGACGGCATCACGCTCGACTTCGGCCCCGCCATGAAGCGCTCGCGCAGCATCAGTGCGCAGAACTCCAAGGGCGTCGAGTTCCTGATGAAGAAGTACAAGGTCCACTCGATCCGCGGTGAAGGCGTCATCGAGAAGGGAAAGAAGGTCACCGTCACGCTGGCCGATGGAAAGAAGGAAACGCACGAGGCGAAGAAGGCCGTGGTGATCGCCACCGGCTCCCGCGTGAAGGGGCTGCCGCAGGCCGGTCTCGCACTGGATAAAAACGTCGTGCTCTCCAGCGACGACGTGCTGATCGCCGAGAAGGCGCCGGCGTCGATGGTGGTGGTGGGTGCCGGTGCCGTGGGGGTGGAATTCGCCGATGTGTTCGCGGCGTTCGGCACCAAGGTGACGATGGTGGAAGTGGCGCCGACCATCCTGCCCATCGAAGACGCCGATTGCAGCGCAGAACTGGCCAAAGCGTTCAAGAAGCGGAAGATCGAGGTCCTCACCGGGGCCAAGATCACGAGCACGAAGGTGACGAAAACCGGCGCCACGCTCGTCGTCGAGGCAGGCGGCACCACGCACACGCTTGACGTCGAGAAGGTGCTGGTGGCGGCCGGACGCGCGCCGAACGTCGAGCATATCGGCCTCGAAGCGGTGGGCATCGCCAAGTCGGAACGCGGCTTCGTGAAGATCAACGCACAATTCGAGACCAACGTCGCGGGCTACTACGCCATCGGCGATGTCTCGGGCAATCAGATGCTGGCCCACAAGGGCTCACGCGAAGGACACGTGCTGGCCGACCTGCTGGGCGGCGAGCATCCGCATCTCGTGAACTACAACAACATCCCGAGCTGCACCTACTGTCATCCGGAAGTGGCCAGCATCGGACTCACCGAGCAGGCGTGCAAGGATCAGAAGCTCGACTACAAGGTGGGCAAGTTCCCGTTCTCGGCCAACGGCCGTGCGCGCACCAGCGGGGAGACCGACGGGTTCGTGAAGATCATTCGCGACGCGAAGTACGGTGAGATTCTTGGCGCACACATCGTGGGCGCGCATGCCACCGAAATGATTCACGAACTCGTCGTCGCCCGCGAGAACGAGTTCACCGTGGAAGAGATCGACCTGGCGATCCACGCCCATCCCACGCTCAGCGAAGCGATCGGTGAAGCGGTGCTGGACTCGATGGGCAAGATGTTGCACGCCTGACGGCGAAGTAGGGGGAAGGGGTACGGGGGACTTCCTACTCCCCGCTCCTTACCCCTTACTGTTGTTATGCAACTGTATGTCCTCGACCTCGGCCTGACCCCCTACGATGTCGCGTGGGCGCTCCAAAAGCGCGCCGCTGCGGCGCGAAGCAGTGGGGTGCTCGATGAGGACCTGCTGATCCTGGTGCAGCACCCGCCGGTGGTCACCTTGGGGCGGAGCACCAAGCCGGCGCATCTGCTGGCCACGCCGGAGTATCTGGCGGCGTGCGGCGTGCAACTGCGCGAGGTGGAACGGGGCGGCGACGTGACCATTCACGAGCCGGGGCAGCTGGTGGCCTACCCCATCATCGATCTCAAGCGGCACAGGCAGGACCTGCACTGGTATCTGCGTCAGGTCGAGGAGGGGATCATCCACGGCCTCGCCACCGTGGGGCTGGCATGCTCGCGCGTGGCGGGGCTGACCGGGGTGTGGCACACCGACCCGTCGGGGCGGCGCGTGAAGCTGGCCAGTATTGGTGTGCACGCGCGCGACTGGGTCACATGGCACGGAGTGGCGCTGAACGTCGAGAACGACCTCGCTACCTTCGGGTACACCGTGCCCTGCGGGATCGATGGCGTGGAGATGAGCACCGTGGCGCACGAATGTGCACGCGCTTCGCTCGCCGTTCCCGATTGGCCCACGGTGCAGCAGGCCGTGGCCCTCGGGCTGGCCGACGCCTTTTCGCTCCACCTCGCGGAGCTCCCGGCGACCCTCGCCGCACAGCTGCGCCACTGACGACCACCACGCGTCAGCGCATGGGAGGGGCAGCAGCGGCGGCGGAACGGTGCATCCACCATCGGGCCGGTCGATCGGCCCACTCCGAGCGCGCACAGAGCCCCGCGAAGAGCAGGATCCCACCGATCAGGAGCGGCAGCTTCCACGGGTGTGCCGCGTAGCGGGCGTCCAACCGGTGCCGGCCTGGCAGCACGTCCACGGCCAGAAATCCCGGCGACACCATGTACGTGGGCACCGGTGCGCCGTCCACCGTGACCTGCCACTGCGGGTGGTAGGTCATCTTGAAGGCGATGGCCAGCGTGTCGCCCTCCGGTGCGGCACACTGTACGTCCACGATCAGGCGCTGCGTGGTGATGTTTTCACGCGCCGCCGCCGGTGCGGCACAGCCGGTCCGCAGCGCGAGCGGGCCGGGCGGGCGGTGATAGTCCCACCGCACCACTTCGCGTCGCGTCGCGCCGCCGCTGCGCAGCCACTGCACGTGCGCAGCCCAGAGCGCGTTCTGGTCGCGTGTCGCTTGGCGCGCGGTAACCGCCACGTACTGCACCGCCCCCGACGTCGCCACGCGGTAGATCGTGTGGCGAAAGAATCTCGCCTGCGGCTCGTAAAACGAGGGGGTCGCGGCGCCTGTCGGGGCAACGACCCGGCGGATGTCGAGCAAATCATACATGGCCGGATCGTTGACCGGGAAGTCGTAGGCGAGCCCCGACGAGAGCGCAAGTTTCTGCATGGGGTTGCCCACCGTGGTCGTGCCCTGCGCATTGAGAAGATCGGACAGGCAGATCGCGCGTCCGATGGCCATGGGGCAACTGAAGCCGCGCACGAACCCGGCGAACGTTCGCCCCGCCCGTTCCCCGCCGAGCGCCCCGAGCACCGAGCGGACGTCGGGGTCACTCGCCAACGCACGGGTGGCCCGCTCCTGAATCGCACGATTTTCGTCAAAGTACCCCCAGCGCTCCTGCACGGCCGGCGCCAGCAGGCAGAGGAACACCACCATCGCCACGGCGGCGCGGGCCGGTGCGGGCCACCATCGGGGCCCCGGCTTCCGTGCGCGTGTCAGGAACGTCCAGAGGCAGCCGGCTCCATACCCGATGGCCAAGATGGCAAAGACCCCCACCATGCTCGAATACCGAAAGCTGGCGGCTCCCGTATGCCCCGGGAGGACCGAGGACCAAAGTCCGACACCGGGGCGTACCACGTACAGCACGGTCCACACCGGGAGGCCCAACGTCACGAGGCGTGCCGCAACGTCCGCTCGCTGCCGCCACGCGACAGCAGCCGCCACGAGTCCCGCGATCGCGGCCACGGTGAGTACCGGCACGCGTCCGAAATCGAGCAGTCCCCCGGAGATCACGACGCCCGTACGCGTTTGTACGGCGCCCGATGATTCACCCACCCCGTTCAGAAACTGGCTCGCGCTGGCGACAAACGGCACGATCATGTACGCGCTCAGGGCGAAGGCCCCCACCCCGACCATGGCCAGCCGGAGTACGCGAGGCGCAAGGGTATGCCGACTGGCGTCCGCGAGGCACAGGAGCACACTGGTGGCAGCCATGAGCGCGCCAAGCAGCAGATGGCTGAGCACGAGCGCGGCCAACCACGCGGCACTGCCGGCGTAGCCCGTACCGGTTCGCATCGTCGTCATCAGCCGCGCGCTGGTGATGAAGAACAGGTGGATCCCGCACAGCTGCGAGAACATCCCGAATCCTTGCCAGATATAGCTGTTGTACTCGAGTGCCAGGTAGTCGTTTGCCGACAGCAGCGTCGAGACAACGCCGCCGACGGCGCTGGCGGCGGCGGAAAAGCCCATCCGATGCATCGACCATGACACGGTACACGGCATGGCCACGAGCAGCAGGTACTGGGTGCCGTGGAACAGCCCCTCTACCGAGAGCGTACCGGCGCTGACCCGATGGAGGGCGGCCAGGACAAGATGCGGCAGATGCTGATAGTACAGGAACTGGGGAAATCCGAGTTCGAGTTGGGGGATCCAGAAATCGAGCGGGTTGCCGGCGCCCGCCAGCGCCTCGCTCGCGCCCCGGATCATGAGGAGGTGGAATGACTGGTCGTTCCCCCGGGGGGCGCGCGAAGTCAATTCCGGCCAGAGCGCGACCGCATTGAACACCACGCTCAGCACGAGCAACAGCCAGGGCCAATGAGCGGATACACCCGTGTCACCCGCCGCCGCCACCGACGCCAGCGGTGGCGGGGAGGCGACTCCGGTCGCCGGTGGCCGGCGTGATGTGTTGCTGCGGATCGGCCGTTTTCGCACGAAGCGGTCTCTCAATCGAGGCGGAGGCCGTCGCGGACAGATCCACGCCCGGCCTGGAATGATGCGGGATTCGACACGGCGCCCATCACGCATCACGGGCACCGGCATGGCCGAAGCCCGTCCCGGTCACCATGCATCGCCGTTGTATAGCCCGAGGGCAGAAAGTAGCGCACCATCGCCCGCGAAGGCAGTGTAGCGTCTTGCTGCCCCCGCGTACGCTGGTAGGATTCACGTGGTCACGACACCACTCCCTACGTACGCCTCCTCTCCCGGAATACCCATGCCATCTGTCCGCCCAACGCGATCGTTCGTTGGTGCCCTGCTGCTGGCCACGGCGACCATCGCCGCTTGCAGCGACAGCGCACCACCTCCGCCGGTCACCATTGTCGCCACCGGAGAGTACGCATTCACCGGCGTCGTCGGTGAGCTCCTCCCCTCCCCGCTCACGGTTAAGGTCACCGATGCGGCCGGCGCCCCGGTCAACGGCGTCCCGGTCACCTTTGTCGTGGCCGATGGCGGCGGATCGGTCAGCAAAAGTGCGGACACGACCAAGGCCGGCGGGCTGGCGTCCAACACCTGGCGGCTCGGTGAGCGCGCGGGCGCGCAGCGCGTTACCGCCACAGCGCTCGGCGTCAGCAGCAGCATCGATTTCACGGCCACGGCCAAGCCTGGCGCGCCGGTGACCATCGCCCTCGGGAGTGGCAACGCGCAGACGGCGGCCGCCGGGGCCCCGGTCGCCACGGCCCCGTCCGTCATCGTCAAGGACAGGTTCGCGAACGCTGTCCCCGGCGTCTCGGTGCTCTTCAGCGTCACCGGCGGCGGCGGATCCATCACCGGTGCCGGCGTGGCAACCAATGCGGCGGGGGTTGCGGCCGTCGGGGAATGGCGGCTGGGCACCGCGCTCGGCGCCAACGGCCTCAGCGCGCTGGCCGTCGCGAGTGGCATCACCGGCAACCCCGTGTCCTTTACGGCCACCGCGGTTGCGGGGGCGGCCGCCGCCATCGTCGCCCAGAGCAGCACCAGCCTGAGCGGGACCGTCGGTGCCGCCGTGACACCCGCGCCAGCGGTGCGGGTGAACGACGCCAACGGCAACGCGGTGGCGGGTGCCACGGTCACCTTCACCGGCTCGACAGGTTCGAGCGTCGTGAGTGGAACGCGCACCACCGATGCAAACGGTTTGGCCAGTCCCGAAGGCTGGGTGCTCGGCACTCAGGCGCGGAGCTACACCCTCGTCGCGTCGTTGGGCGCCCTTCAAACCGTGACCTTCACGGCAGTCGCCAGAGCCGGTATCCCGGCATCGGTCAGCGCGGTGGCGGGCGCCGGTCAGTCAGGACCGGCCGGACGCGCCCTCGACATCGAGCCCGCCGTGCGGGTGCTGGACGCCCAGGGGAACCCCGTGGCCGGCGTTGAGGTCGCGTTTGATGTCGTCACCGGTGGTGGCACCGCGGTGTCGCGTCGCCCCCTCACCGACGCCAGCGGTGTCGCCGCCGTGGGTGGCTGGACGCTCGGCGATGCCGTCGGGAGCAACACGCTGCGCGCCACCGTGCAGGCGGTGAACGTGACTGGTAACCCGGTCACGTTCACGGCCGCCGGCACGGCGGGCGTGGCCACCACCATGGCTGCGCTGGCAGGCCAGAATCAGACGGCCGTGGCCGGGGCGGCGGTCTCGACCGCGCCCTCGGTGGTGGTTCGTGACAGTCGCGGCAATCCCGTGAGCGGCGTCTCTGTCACCTTTGCCGTTGGAACCGGCGGCGGCAGCGTCACCCTGGCCAGTGCCAGCACATCGGCCGCCGGCGTTGCCACCGTCGGTTCGTGGACGCTTGGCCCGGCCACGGGGGTGCAGTCGCTGACCGCGCGGAGCGCCGGTCTGCCGGACGTCACGTTTAGCGCAACCGCAACGGCGGGTGCCGCCGCGCGCATCGTCGCGTGGAGTGCGCCGACGTTGTCCGGCATCACGGTGGGCAGCGCCTTGTCCGCGTCGCAGCGGCCCGCCGTGCGCGTCACGGATGCCGACGGGAATCCGGTCGCCGGCGTTGCGGTGACGTTCGCGGTCGTTGGCAACGTATCGATCTCTGGCACCGGAGCCATTGTCGGCGCGGCGCAGACCACCAACACCAACGGCATTGCCACGCTGGGGGGCTGGACCGCCCCGACAGCGGCGGGGGTAACGTCCACGGTGGCTGGAGTGGCCGCCGGACTGGACGACGAGGTCACGTTCGCCATCGGAACCGTGGCCGCCGCGCCCAGCGGATTCGCGGTTTCGCGTACGCCGATCGGCGACATCCCCGCGAGCACGGATGTCACCGTGACGGCGCAATTGCGCGATCAGTTCGGCAACACGGTGTCCCGCGCCGGTGTGGTGGTGACGTTCACGCCAGCGGCGGGGTCTGGGTCCATTGATTCGGCGTCCTCCGGTACCGCCGTCACCAACGCCAGCGGGATCGCCACCATCGTCTGGACGGTTGGCGCGAGTACCACCGCATCGCAGTCCCTGGCCATCAGCGGCGCAGGGTTGTCCACCACGGTACTGATCGTCGCGGTGGTTCCATAGCGGAACGGTAGTCCGGCCCGGTCGCGAGGGAGCGCGCTCGCGATCGGACGGGGATCGTCTGCATTACAACAGAAGGGCCCCGCGGAGAGATCCGCGGGGCCCTTC
>CANGXK010000030.1 GCA_947457715.1 Gemmatimonadota bacterium | reverse complement strand
TTGGCCGTGGTATCGCACGATCCCGACCCCGAAGAGTCGAAACCCGATTCGCTGAAGACGAAGAACCCGAAGCCGATCGTGCTCGATCGCTACGCCTTCAAGCGCGACAACACCGGCTATCTCGATCGTCTGCGCGATCATGTGTACATCGTGGATGTCGCCACCAAGAAGGCCGTGCAGATCACGACCGGCGACTTCGACGATCAGTCGGTGCGCTGGTCGCCCGACGGCAAGCGCCTTGTGTTCGTGAGCGAGCGTACCGGCACCGATCCCGATCGCACCAACAACGCCGACCTCTACGTGGTTGACGCCGCGCCAGGCGCCACGCCGGTGAAGCTCACCACGTGGAGCGGCCCCGACGCCAATCCGGTGTGGAGCCCCGATGGGCAGTTCATCGCGTATCTGCAGGGGAGCGAGCCGCAGCTGTCGGCGTACACGCAGAACACGATCGCGGTGGTGCCGAGCGCGGGTGGAGCGGCGCGACTGGTGGCTGCGTCGCTGGACCGCGATGTAAGCGGCTTGTCGTGGAGTGCCGACGGCAAGACGTTGCGCTTCCTGCTGGGCGATGACCGCGCGGTACATCTCGCCGCCGTGCCGGTTGTCGGCGGTGCGGTGACGCGCGTGCTCGATGGACGGCGCACCGTGTCGTCGTACGATGCGTCATCCACGGGCCGTGTGGTGTTGAACACCGCGATCGCGACTCGCTCGGGCGAAGTGTACGCCTTCGAGAACGGGGCACTGCGGGCGCTCACGCATGTGAACGACTCGATCTTCACCGCGCTGTCGCTGGGCACCACCGAAGACGTGCAGTTCAAGAACAAGGACGGACTCACCGTGGGCGCCCTGCTGGTGAAGCCGGCCGGCTTTGATGCGAGCAAGAAGTATCCGCTCATGCTGCGCATTCATGGCGGCCCGAACGGACAGGATCAGCACGCGTTCTCGTTCGAGCGCGAACTGTTCGCCGCCAACGGCTATCTCGTGCTGGCGGTGAACTATCGCGGCAGCTCGGGACGTGGTCAGGCGTGGAAGAAGGCCATCTTCGCTGACTGGGGCAACAAGGAAGTGCAGGATCTGATGGCCGGCGTGGATCACGTGATCGCCACGGGCGTCGTGGATACCACGCGCATGGGCATCGGCGGCTGGAGCTACGGCGGCATTCTCACCGACTACACCATCGCCACCACCTCGCGCTTCAAGGCCGCCACCAGCGGCGCCGGCAGCGCGCTGCAAACCACGATGTACGGCAGCGACCAGTACATCTACCAGTACGAAAACGAACTCGGCGCGCCGTGGAAGAATCCGAAGCTGTGGGAGAAGCTGTCGTATCCCTTCTGGCACGCCGACCGCATCACCACGCCCACGATGTTCCTGGGCGGCGAGAAGGACTTCAACGTCCCCATCGCCGGCGGCGAGCAGATGTATCAGGCGCTCAAGTCACTCGGCGTGCCGACGCAGATGATCGTGTATCCCGGACAGTTCCACGGGATTACGCGGCCGAGTTTCGTGAAGGACCGGTATGACCGGTATGTGGGGTGGTATGCGAAGTACTTGATGGGGGTGACGCAGTAGGGCGTTTGTGGGAGCTCCGGGCGTCAGGCGCTCGCGGCAGTGATGCGCGAGCGCAGGAACTCGGGCGCGAAGTCGGCGCCACAGGGCCAGACGACCGTGTGCAGCATCGCGTCGAGCCGGCCGGCGGCGAAGTGGGCGGTATCCTTGAGCGGCTCGAAGACGGGTGCCTCGAGATCGTGGCGCAGATCGGCGATACCCTCGGCGCCGTCATTGAAGCGGAGCCAGAGCTGGTACGCGGGAAGGACGCGTGCGTCGGTGACGTGGAGAATGGCGGGGACGATGACGGACATATGCCTATTCCCATGGAGCGATGGGGACCACGGGGAGGCCGAGTCGAGCCCGGTCCCAGTTAGCCCTGAGATCATCACGTGAATAATCCCACCATTCAAGCAGCAATGCCAGCGGACGGCGCGGAAATCGACCAGCGACGGCGCCGGTTTCTATCTCGACCGTAACCTCGGACTCGCCATAGGTCGCGTGAAAGTGCGGCGGCGCGTGATCGCGGTAGTACATCACCACGGTTATACCTAGAAAGCGACTGATTACTGGCATCGCAACGACCTCAGGGCAAAGAGTCGCTGGATGGTGTGACCGACCTGCTCAATACGTCTCACCAGAAGAGCGGTCACCGTATCATTCGAGCGCATCGAGCGAACGCCACCGACCCTGGCGGTAAGGCGATCGCGAATGCACCTTGGGCGTAATGACAACGATTCAGCAGCGTGTGGTCGCGGCGGTGATTCGTGATGGCGACCGTTTTCTGATATGCCAACGTCCGTCCCACAAGCGCCACGGCGGCCTCTGGGAGTTTCCCGGCGGCAAGTGCGAAGCCGGCGAGACTGACGAGCAGGCGATCACTCGAGAGCTGGCCGAGGAACTCGGCGTCGAGGTGTCGGCTGTCGGAGACGCACTCTTCTTGGCCTCAGATCCCGACTCGCCATTCGTCATTGCATTTCTCCCCGTCGGCATCAGGGGAGAGCCCCTCTGTATCGAGCACGCGGCACTCGCGTGGGCATCTCGACACGAAATGACCGCATACGAACTCGCCCCGAGCGATGCGCGCTTCGTAAACTTTCTCGGACATGATGAATGAGCTTACCTATTGGCCTGTATGATCAGCTCGTGACTGAGGAGTTGGCCGCGCGACTGAACACGATGGGCGATGCCGCACAAACGGACGAACTCGCCAGCGGAGAAGCGGCCGGCCCGCTGCTCGACCTCTTGTCGAACACGATGTCACGACTGCTGGAGTCGTTCGAAACCGACCCACGCGATTCGCTGCTCAAGCAGTTGGAGCTCGTGAACGGCGTACTGTTGCACCTTCGCCAGCAGATGAGCGGCGATGGGCGCGACGCCATCGTGCTTCCACAAACACCAGCTCGAAGGCTGCGCGCGATCCGCGTGGGCGGGGAGGAAGCGCGCCTGCCCGAGACCGGTCTCGCCGCACCGTGGCTGTTCACGGCGGCGAAAGCTTCCCCATCGCTGTACCACGAAATTCAGCGCGAGGCGACCGACTGCGATCAGATCGACATTTTGGTCAGCTTCATCACCGTGTCTGGGGTGCGAAAGCTGATGGAGGTGTTGCAGCGTGCGACGGCGCCGGATGCGAGCGGTGTGGGGCGGACGCGCATACGCGTATTGACAACGACCTACACCGGAGCAACGGAACAGGTCGCGCTGGACATGCTCGCTCGACTCACGGGATGTGAAGTGAAAGTGTCCCTGGACGGGCGACGTACGCGCCTACACGCGAAGGCTTGGATCTTCCATCGCGCCACCGGATTTGGTTCGGCCTACATCGGGAGCGCCAATCTCTCGGGCGCGGCGCTGCTGGGAGGCTTGGAGTGGACCGTCAAGCTCACGGAACACACCCAGCGTGTCATTTTCGAACGGGCGAAGGCGCATTTCGAGACACTCTGGGAAGACAATGAGTTCTCTCGGTACGATCCGGATGATGCCGACTCGCATCGTACGCTTGCCCGGGCTCTCGCGAAAGAGACGGGACGCGCCGATGAAAGCGTGCCCGTGCTATTCGACATCACGGCAAAGCAGTACCAAACGGACATTCTCGAACAGCTGGCATTTGAACGGGCACACGGGAGAACCCGAAACCTGCTCGTTGCGGCAACCGGCACCGGAAAGACCGTCATGGCGGCGCTCGACTACAAAGAGCAAGTGCGCGCAGCGGGCTCGCGGCCGCGACTGCTCTTTGTGGCGCACCGGGAAGAGCTGCTGTCGCAAGCGCTCACCACATACCGTGCGGTACTCCGCGACTACAGCTTTGGGGCAACGCTGGTTGGCGGACAACAGCCGAATTCCTTCGACCACCTGTTTGCCAGCATTCAAAGCCTGACATCGCAGCGAATCGTCGAACGAATGGGTGCCACACATTGGCACACCGTCGTCATCGACGAATGCCATCGCATCGCCGCGCCACAGTTTGACGCCCTCGCGCGCAGCGTGCAGCCCAAGCTCTTGCTGGGCCTGACGGCTACGCCAGAGCGCACCGATGGCGTACCGATCGCGACGTATTTCAATTCGCGACCGGATGGGGCGCCCGCTGCCGAGCTTCGACTGTGGCAAGCACTGGATCTTCAGTTGCTGTCACCGTTCGAATACTTCGGATGCAACGACGAGACCGACTTCTCGGACGTGCAGTGGAACGGCGCCGGTGAGACGGCGGCGCTGGACAGGCTACTCACGGGCAATCATGTGCGCGCCCGTATGGTGATTCACGAGTGGAATCGACTGTCCGGCGATGCGCGAGCAACGAAGGCCATCGTCTTCTGCGTCTCCGTGAATCATGCGCGGTTCATGACGGAGCAGTTCGAAAAGGCAGGACTGCCGGTCGTGTGTCTCACCGGCGACTCGTCAGACGTAGAACGGAGAGAGGCGCCGCAACGCCTCGCGCGCGGTGAAATCTGCGCGATCGTCACCGTCGACTTGTACAACGAAGGCGTCGACATTCCAAGCGCCGACACCCTGCTATTTCTTCGCCCGACGCAAAGCGCCCTAGTGTTCCAGCAACAGTTGGGACGCGGGCTTCGCCTCCACGACGGCAAGACTAGCTGCCTCGTCCTCGACTTCGTCGGACGCCATCGGTCGGACTTCCGATTCGACAAACTGATATCGTCGGTCACGGGCCTGAGCCGACGCGAAGTACTGATGGGACTCGAGGAGGGTTTCTCGACCTTGCCCAGTGGATGTCATATCCATCTTGAAGCACAAGCGCGTGATCGTGTGCTCGCGAATCTCCGGTCAGCCGCACAGCAAACGTGGGGACGACTGCGCAATGAACTGCAGAGCTATGCCGCGATGACGGGGCGCGTATCCGTGCGGCTCGCCGACTTTTTGCACGATCAGGACATCGAAATATCCGAGATCTATCGCGACGCGACACCCAGCGGCTGGACGTCGCTGCGCCGCGCCGCAGGCTTGATTCCACGCGACGAGGCCAGCGAGCCTGAGGCACTCACGTCGCGTTCACTTCGCCATCTGCTGCACGTAGACGATCCCGCACAGATCGGCGTCATTCGGAGAGTCGCGGAAGCTGGAGGGACGTACTCGCCGGGAAGCACGACGGAGCGGCTGCGGGCGCAAATGCTCACGTATCAAGTCGAGCACGCAGGCAATCATTCGTTTGACGCATTGTCGGCAAAGCTCGACGGCCAACCGCATGTGCGAGCAGAGTTGAGCGAGCTGGCCGACGTCCTCGAGTCGAGAAGCCGCGTCACCGCACGACCCATTCCGGGATTCGACGATGTCCCCCTAGTTCTGCACGCGCGATACGAGCGCCGTGAGATTCTTACCGCGATCGGCCTGCACACGGCCACAGCCCGTCCGGCTTCCCGCGAAGGCGTCCTGCGTCTTCAGGATCGAAGAGTCGAGGTGATGTTTGTGACGCTCGACAAGTCCGACGGGTTTCGCGATCAGGTCGCGTATCACGACTACGCCGTCAGCCCGACGCGCTTTCATTGGGAAACGCAGAACTCGGCAGGTCCGAACACGTCGGCGGGTCGGCGCTACATCGAAAGCGCCACGAACGGCTGGACCTTCCAACTCTTCGTGCGAGAGACGCCGCAGCACGCCTTCGTCGCCTGTGGTGGCGTGCGCGTGGCAAAGCCCACCGACGTATCCGGCGAGCGCCCCATGTCGATTTTCTGGACGCTCGATGTGCCGCTGCCCCTCGCGGTGTTCGGCGCGTTCAGCGTGCTCAAGCAAGGCCGCTAGTCAGTCGCCGGTGTACAGCCGCTCCAGTGTGATCAGCTCCACATCCGCGCGTCCCTCGATATGGGCGATCAGCGAATCGTCGAACGTGCTCCCAAACAGGAGCAGCCTGCACGCCGCCGCACGAGCGCCGAGCGCGGCGCGTGCCTGTTCGAGTCGCTTGAGATGCCACGTGGTGAGCGTCTCGCCGACCTTCGCCTCGCCGATGGCGTGTACGGTGCGCTGAGACGGCACCGCGCCGTCATCGGCGGCTACCACCACATCGAGTTGCTGCTCACGATCGTCCGTCGTGGCCAGCACAGTGGAGCCAACATGATCAGGCGATCCCCCCAGCGTGCGAGCTGTGGCGAAGTGTTGAGTCCAGTAGCGGGCCATCGTTTCGAAACAGGGGCCAAGCACCTGTGAACGGAACGTCGGTTCGATGTCAGTCCAGATCGTACCCGTATCCGCGCCATGGCGACCCAAGCGAGCTTGATGACGTCGCGTGACGGCGTAGTGAAAGCGCAAGAGTGAATCACCGGTATAATACGTCGGACGCCGGTCGCGGATCGGGTCGGCCACGCGGACCACCAGTTCGGCCGCAATCAGCGCGTCAACGATGGGGAGCAGCGATGCGCTTGCGGTCTTTACGTACGCGCATAGGGAGCTCCACGCATGATGGCCCGTGGCGATGCCGGCCAGGGTCGCGTGATACATGTTGATCTTGCGCGCCTTCGACATGGCCGGGTCTTCGCTCAGCAAAAGCTCGATCTCACTGAACAGGGGCGCGGCAGGCGACAAAACCCGACGGCAAATCCACCGCGCGAAGTCGCGCGCGTCTACCGGCATATCGTGCTCGGACATCTCGCGCGCATAGGCTGCGACGCCGCCGATGGTCGCGAACGCGGCGACGGCCGTTGGCAGGTGGTCGATACCATGGAGCTTGCGGGCGACGCGATAGTCGAACGGAGAGACGCGGAGGTCCAATCCCGCGCGCCCGCGCAGTGGTGCCGTCCCAACGAGCAGATTGCTCATCACAGTGATCGCCGAGCCGCAGAGGATCAGACGCGCTCGTGAGTCGCCGCGCGACGGGCGCCGTGTTCCCAGGGCGCGTTGGATGATGGACGCGAGTGCTGGCGTGTGCTCGAGCAGGTAGGGGAACTCGTCGAGCACCACCACCTGCTCACGCTCGTGGCCAAGCGACAGCAGCGCGTCGATTCCACGCTCCCAGTCTGGAAGGGCGAGAGGGGCGGCAGCTCCCTGATACTCCCCAAGCCGCTCGCCAAGATCGCGCAGCGCTTCTGCACTCGAACCGCGGACCGCCTGATAGTAGAAGCCGCCGCTCTGCTCAGCGAGCGTCTCCAGCAAGTAGGACTTGCCCACACGGCGACGCCCCCACACGAGGCCGAGGCTTGGGCCGGGTACACCACTGGTGGCGAATGCCGTGAGCCGACCCCACTCCGTCGTGCGACCGATCATCGTGGACGCTGCAGGACCGCGGAGTCTGGAGTTTGCTGATGTTTTAACCATGGCATAGTAAACTATACCATAACATGGTTAATGGAACGACAGGTAAGACTGGTTTCCTACCGCCCCCGCGCCCCGCGTACCCACGCCGTCACCACCATCAGCCCTCCCACCACCCCGAGCCCGACCAGCCCCCCCACCGTTCCGTTCAATGCCACCCCGCGCACGGCGAAGAAGAACGCCACCAGACTGGCCGCGCCCAGCAGCCAGCCGGCGCGCTCGAGGCGCGTCCAGCCGCCCATGACCGGCCGCGCACCCTCCGCGATCAGCACCGCGCGCCACCGCGGCCAGTCCCACGCCAGCAGCCACAGGTTCGCCAGCAGCATCGCCACCGTAATCACCGGCGTCCCCTTGAACTCGATCGCGATCGTGATCACCACCACGTTCACGAGAATGGGCAGGAACAGCACCGCACCGTAGAACGCGGTGGCGGGAATGAGCAGCAGCACGCCGGCCAGCACCTGCGAGAGGCCGAGGAAGCGCCAATAGCCGCCGGTCTGGTACATGGCCTCGAAGAACGCGCCTACCGACGTGTTTACGCCCAGCGAGGTGAACCGCTCGCCCATCAGCTTCACGCTGCCGGTGGGGATGAAGGCAACCGCGAGCAGTATGCGGCACATCAGCGTGAGTCGCGCCGCGGCGGGGTGCTGCATCACGCGGGCGTTCAGCGCGTCGAGCGGGCGCAGGGAATCTTCGGAGGGCATGCGCCAATGTACGGGAGGCGACGCAGAGAGGATTCGACCGACGCCTCAGCGCAGCAGTCTCGCGCACGAGGCCAACCGCTAGCGCACCACCTGAATCGACACGCCAACATCGAGCCGAGCCCAAGCGCGATCGGCCGTCACGACGCTTGCACCACACTGGACCGCGGTCGCGAGGCACATCGCGTCGGCCAGGGACAGCCCGGCCCACCGCGTCTGCGCGTGAAGCTCACCCGCGAGCAGCGCCGTCTCGGTGTCGGCGCTCACGACCGCCAGTTGCAGGTCGTCGATGAACGCACGACAGCCCGCCATGCCCATACCCCGCTGGCGAAGCTTGCTCACAACTTCGGTGAGATTCGTGACCGTAACGCCCACGTGCGGACGCGAAAGCGCCTGCATCACCTGCTCGGCGCCCTCCTCGTTGAACGCGACCGCAAGTAGTGCCGACGCATCGAGCAGCTGCGTGACGTTCACGACGGGCGCCGCAATCGCTGCAATACGGCCGGCAGGTCGAGGCGCACGGGTGGCCCGTCCTCGGCCATCGTGGACTCCCAGTACCCCGTTCGCGCCAACAAGAAGTCGTCGACCTCGGACCCTTCGGACTCGGGCGCGCGCACGGCCGCGAGGCGCTCGCGAACACGGCCGACGGCCGCTCGTCGCGATCGCAGCACGAGGTCGTCGCCGTCGATCAAGAGCGTGACTTCGTCGCCCGCCCTGAGCCCGAGCGCCTCGCGGACCACAGCCGGAATGACGACACGTCCGTTGGCTTCAACCTTCGCCGTGTATCGCCGATGCGACTTATCATATTCCATTGATTGAAGTTACACGACTCTTGTGCCATGTTCAAGATATCTGGCATGAGACACTATCTTGCCACACCACACAAAAAAACGCGACACCCTCGTCGCGTTTTTCGTGTCAATCGACATCACACCGCCGTAGCGGGACGGGCAGCCATCCGCGCCCGCCCCGCTCACCGGCTACCGCCCGAAATTCGGGTTGGCCAGCTTCTCCACGTCGGGCAAGGGCCAGCACCGCTGCGTCCCGTAGCTGCCACCCTTCGGATACAGCGCGCCCGCCGCGGGCACCTGCGCGACGTTGAACCGCTTCGCATCGAACCAGCGATTCCCCTGCAGGAACAGTTCACGGCGACGTTCCTCCGCCACCGCGCTCTCGAAGTTGGCCGTTTCCGCGCCGGACAGCGCCGGCAACGCCACGCCGGTCCGTGCGCGCAGCGAATTGAGAATATTCACGCCGTCCGCACCACCGCGCGCCTCGGCGAGGATCAACTGCGCCTCGATGCCCGACGCAATCGGGTACGTCGCCGTCAGACTGGCGTACTTGTTCTGATTCCAGAGCCGGTTCACCTGATCGGCCGCCGTCCGATTGATGTCCGTCACCGACACCCGCGGATCATTCAACGTGCGATACGCCGGCGCCACCGAGGTGTTGTTGGACTGGTTCACCTGCTGGAAGATGCGGTTGTTGCGACGACCGATCGTCGCATCGGCGGTGGCGTTGTAGACGAAGCCCACCGGCACGCGCGCGGCGTCTTCGGCCGCGCCCGGCTTGGCGCCTTTGTCGATGCGCGCCCGCGCCCGCCCTGCGTACGCAAGGTTGAGCAGGGCTGCGTCACCCGCCGTCGTCGCGGCGGCAATCGCTCGGGTGAAGCGCACTTCCGCCGAGTCGAACAGCTGCGCCGGCGTGAGTGACGGCCCGCCACTGATCACGCCTTCACAGAACCCTTCACCCAGCAACAGCACACTGAAGCCCGCCATCGCGGAGTTGAGCGCGATGAGCCGCTGCCGGTTGGGGACTTCGGCATCGGTCCACTCCAGAAGCTTGCTCACCGCCTGGTCGTTGGTGTAGCGCGCCGTGCTGATCGGCGTGTAGACACCGATGCCTTCGCACCCCGACGTGGAGTACAGCGCGTCCACGGCTTCGACGTTACGGCGATCGTAGTTCCAGCGCGCGGCGGTTTGCGTGGCGTCCACGAGTTCGCCGGCGCCGAGTGCGCTGGCCACGATGTACCCGCCCAGCGCACACTCGTAGTCGGAGACGGCACTGGCCGAAATGAGCGCCGCATTGCCGGCCACCAGATACGACTCCTCCGCCAGACGGCTTGGCGTCTGCACCGTGAGTAATCGGTCGAAATTGCTGCACGCGGCGGTGAATCCGAGCGTAATCACCGCTGTCATAACCTTCATCGTCTTGGGCATGATGGTCAGAAGTTGAAGTTGACGGTGGTCACGAACTGACGGAGCTGCGGCAACACACTCTGTTCCCACTGACCGAACGCACCGCCCCGCGAGCCGCCGTTGAACGAGGCTTCCGGTTCGATGCCGGGGAAGTTGGTCCACAGGCCGAGGTTGCGCCCAGCAACGGTGACCGACGCACGGCTGGCCCCGAGCCGTCGCGCGAACGACTGCGGCAACGTGTACGTGGCCGCGAGTTCGCGGAAACGCGCAAAGCTCGCATCCGAGATGAGGTGATGGGTGAACGCCGTTCCCGCCTGCACCGCGCCGAGCAGCGCCTTGTCTTCCACTTCGTCGGGGTAGTAGAGCTCACGACAGAGCACGAACGCCCCGCAGCGCACGCGGTAGTTGCCGTCGAGCTTCTTGTAGCCGCCGCGCCAGTCGACGAAGGCGTTCACGCGGAGATTGCGGAACAACGTGAGCCCGGCGGAGAACGAGCCTTCCTGCGTGGGAACCGAGTTTCCGAGGAAGACGCGTGGTGCCGTCGCACAGCCAATCGTGCCGCCAGCCCCGTTGTCGCAGAGCAGGTTCGTGGCGCGCTTGGTGGTGGCATCATAGCTCGCGCTGACGACGCGACGGTCCCACCACGCGCCAGGCGCGTAGCCGACCTTGTGCGCCACGTTGCTGCTGAGCGATACGAAATCGGTGGTACCACCCAATGAGGCGATGTTGTAGCTGTTCACCGATCCGCTGAGCGTCAATTCGAGCGACACGTTGTCGCGTCGCAGTGGCGTGCCGCGAAGCATCCACTCCAATCCGCTGCGATCCACCTGCCCCGCGTTGAACAACTGGAGACCCGGAAAGCCATTGGAGGGCGGTGCCTGACGCGAGAGAATGGCGTCTTTGGTGGAACCGGCGAAGTAGGTGACTTCGAGCCCGACGCGGTCGTTCCACATCCCGGCGTCGAGGCCAAGTTCGAGTTCCGAGCTGCGCTCCGGCCCCAGGTCCGGATTACCGGCCGACGACGGCGTGAGAAACCCACCCGACGCCGTGTAGGTGCGAATGGCGTCGAACGCGCCCGGCTGTAAGCCACTGGCGCCGTACGCCGAACGCACGCGCAGCTGGTTGAAGAAAGCTGGAATCGGCAATGACGGCTCTTCGCTCAGCACCCACGAGGCACTCAGCTTGGGATAGGTTACCGCGTCGAAGTTGGTCCCGAACGCCGAATTGTCGTCGGTGCGGATCGCGGCGGTGACGAACAACCGATCATTCCAGACGAACTGCTGCTGGACGAACGCACCCACCGTGTTGTTCTGGACCAGCTCATCACCGCTGACATTGCGAATGCTGGCGGAGGCGATGGAAGTCAAACCCACGGCGGGAAACGTCGTGCCGCTGATCGCGCGCAGTCGTGACTGGCGCAGATAGATCTGGCCGCCCACGGACGTGACGCTCTTGACCGACGGGAGGAGCTTGAAGTCCGCATTGGCGACGTAGTCGTACGACGTCAGCGTCACGTCACGCGTGGACGTGGAGATTACACCGGCCGTGGGGAGACCGCTTCCGGCAAACGACGCGTACGTGGCCCCGATGATGTCGTTGCGCGGCGTCCGGTCTTCATTGTTTTCGGCCAGCCGATCCAATCCCACGATGAGCCGATGATTCAGCCAGGTCGTGGGTCGGTTGGCGAGCTGGAAGCTGCCGGTGAAGCGATCGGCGTCCTGAAACACATCGTACGCATCGTAGTACGCGTTCGGGGGCCCCGAGCGAAACCCAAGCTGCGGATTGTTGGGGGTACGCGACGGGACGTTCACGCCGCCATACAGGAACGTGGGCGAGGAGAACACCGTGCCCCACACCGCGCCACCGCCGCCAGACTCGTATGGCAGATACGTGCGTCCCGTCGTGTAGCCGAGCGACGTTTGCAGGTCCACCTTGGGCGAGGGATTGGCCTGCAGATTTACGCGCAGGTTGGTGCGACGCAACCGGTTCACCCGTTCGGCACCCTGGTTCTCCTCATACCCACCGCCCACGTAGTAGCGAACCGCGCTGGTTCCGCCGGACACGGACATCTGGATGTCCTGCAGCGTGCCATTCGTGAAGATGTCGTTGCCGAATTTGCGCTGCAGCGAGTCGTTGAGCTGCCGGGTGGAGATACTGACCGTGTCGAGCGCCGTCGTGCTGCCCGCGCGCGGAATGGTGCCGTAGTTGTCGTCGAAGCGCGTGAGAAAGTCGGGCACCCAGCTGGAACCACCACGTGCGGTGACGTTCCACACGGGGCGACCCGCTGCGCCTTTCTTCGTAATGATCTGAATGACACCATTGGAGGCTTCAGTGCCGTACAGCGTGGCCGCCGCCGGGCCCTTGATGACTTCGAGGCTCTCGATGTCATCCGGGTTGAAGTCGTTCCAGCGCGAAATGGAGGCGGAACCGAAGCCCTGATTCGCCGGACCCGATGCCTGCGTGTTATCGACGCGCACACCGTCGACGTAAATGAGCGGGTCGTTCGACAGCGACAGGGAGCTGGCACCACGCACGCGAATGCGTGAGCCGCTGCCGACCTGTCCCGAACTCGCCACCACACTCACGCCTGAGGCGCGGCCGTTCAGCAGTTCCTGCAGCGAACTCACCGGCTGTGTGGCCACGACTTCCGCGGCGTTCACCGTGCTCACGGCGTTGCCGATCGCCCGCTTTTCCGCAACACCAGCGGTGCCGGTGACCACGACGGACGTGAGCTCCATCGCCCGCTCGGTCATGGCCACACGGACATTCGCGTCACCGATGGTGACACCGATCGTGCGCGGCAAG
>CANGXK010000029.1 GCA_947457715.1 Gemmatimonadota bacterium | reverse complement strand
TGCGATGGCGGCGGGTACCGTCGACACGCTCTTCCGGATCGCGTCGGCCGCACCAATTGCCGCGGCCGATGTACGACTGCGCGTCTCGCGAACCGCATCGCTCACGCTGCGCACGTTCGACGCGCAGGAGCGGCCACTCGGCAATGTGCTGGCGCGCGTGCGCACGCTCTCCGGTCGCGAATTCGACGTGCGCACGGACAACGCCGGGGAAGCCATCGCGCGCGATGTCGAACTCGGCGTGGCCACGCTGCACCTTCGTCGCGTGGGATACGTCGAGGGCACCGTCGCCACCGAGTTCGTCGCGGGCAGCAACACGCTACAGCTCTCGCTCGACCCCACGGCGCCACCCGCGCTCGACACCGTCACCGTGCGCGCCAATCGCACCAACCATCGGTTCACCGATTTCGAGACACGGCGCGCGTACGGACTCACCACCGAGTCGATCACGCGAGCACAGATCGAGCAGCGCAACCCGGTGAGCCTCTGGCAGATGCTGACGCGCGTGCCATCGGTACTCGTGGTGGACAGTCTCGGCTTCGTGTACGCGCGATCGATGCGCAATCGCAACGAAGAGTGCTGGCTCCGCGTGGCGATCAACGGCATCGTGCAGAGCGACGCACGGCCGGATCTGCGTACCCTGCCCGCTCCGGGCGAAGTCTACGGCATCGAAGTGTTCGCGGGCGCGGCGACGATTCCCGCCACGATGGCGTCGCAGGGGGGCAATGAACTCGGCCCACGCGCGCGCACCGGGTGCGGACTGATTTCCATCTGGACGCGATAGCGCCGCTTACGGCGCCACACTCCATCGCCACCGGAGCCCGGCATAGAACTGCCGCGCAAAGGCCGGCGTCCACAAGTTCGGCTGCTGATCGAGCAGGTTATTCACGCCACCCGAGAGTTCGAGTTCCCGCGTGATCGCCAGCCGCAGTTGCGCATCGACCGACAGCAGCGCCCCCTGACGTCCGATCACCCCACTCTCGGTCGAGAACGCGCCGGTGATCGGGGCCCCGCTGGGAATGCCCACCAGCGCGGCGTTACCGGTGTAGCGCACCGACGCATCGGTCGAGAGTCCGTCGCGAATGGACCACTCGCGGGCCACGCGAAGGCGCGCCGTGTGCGAGGCCCGACGGCTGAGCGGCAGTCCGGAGTTGAGATCGCGCGCGCGCAGGAAGTCGTAGCCCAGCGTGACCTCGGTGGCGCCCGCATTCACGCGCGCGTTGGTCTCGATGCCCTGCGTACGAGCGCGCGCCACATTCACATACCGGTACGTTTGAAAGCCCGCGGCGTTATCGCCCTGATACCGCCAGTCCACGAGGCCGGAGACCTCGTTGCGGTAGCCTTCCACATCGAACGACCACATCGTACTCGGTGCCCATGTGCCACCGACGCTCGTGCTCCACGAGGTTTCAGGCAGCAGATCGGCGTTGCCCTCGAGCGTATAGCCGCCGGCCGGGTTGGTGAACGTGTAACGAATCTCCTTGAATCCCGGCGCGCGGAATCCGCGCGCGACGTTGCTGCGCAGTCGTACACTCGACGACGCTTGCCATGCCAGTCCGAACGAGGGATTGGTGCTGCTGCCCCAGAGCGTGCTGTTGGTGTGACGCGCGCCGGCCGTCAGCAACAGGTTGCCGATCGTCCAGGAGTCGCGCGCGAACACTTCGGTGATCTGTTCATCGGCGCTGTCGCCGGTGAGCTTGGTCGGCGCGACGAGTGTACGCTGTGAGCGCTGCGCGCCGACGTCGATCGCGTGCGTTCCCACAACGTGCGTATACGACAGCAGGTAGCGTCCCTGACGCTCGCGTTGCTCGACGGAATCGGCCGAACCCTTGATGGGCAACAGTCCGCGCGACTGCCGGTACTGATACACGAAGCGCTGCTCGAAGGCGCGCGCGCGGAGATTGCCACCGAAGACCGGTCCGCGCACTTCGGCGAAGCCCTGTCCCCCCCGATTGTCGATGAAGCCATTGAAATTGGCGTCCACCGGAAAGCGCTGCCGTTCCTGCGATCCCTGCATGTCGAGCCGCAGCGCCCACTGGTCGGTCAGCGCATAGCGGAAGTCACTGCGCACATCGTAGATGCGGTTGAACGTCGACCCGATGGCATTGTACCCCGTCACGCGGTCCGACTGACGCCAGCCGCCGTTGAGCCGGTAGCCGAACTTTCCCACCGTCTGGCTCACGCCCGCCGACGACTCCTGTCGTCCCAATCCGCCTTCGCGTGCGAGCGCGTCGAAGGTCAATCGCTGCGTCGGAGCGGCTTGCACGAGGTTGATCACGCCGCCCAGCGCATCGCTCCCGAACTCCACACTCGACGGGCCCTTCGTGACTTCGATCCGCTCGGTGGCGATCGTGCTCAGGCGGCCGATGTCCCGGCTTTCGATGAGTGCCCCCGCCACCGGCTCGCCGTCGACCAGCACCAACACGCGCGAATCGTCGAATCCCCGTATGGAGATCGACGTCTTCGACGGCGGCGCCGGCAGCTCCTGCAGGCCGGGCAACTGTCGGAGCAGCTGATTGGCCGACACGGCCGCGACGGCATCCAACTCCTCTCGCCCGATCACCGTTACGCTGCGCGGTGACTCGCTCGCGCGAATCACCCGCTGTCCCATGGTGGTGGTGAACACCGGCAACACGGTCGCCAGCGCCACCAGCCGAATCACGGGCGTGTCGCTCTGCACCACCGTGCGCAACTCAGCGAAGCCGAGTGCGCGCACGGACAATGAATCGCCGACCGCGGCTGGCGCGCGAAATACGCCGCGTTCATCGGTGCGCACCCGCCGGCCCGAGCGCAGCACGCGGACCTCGGCCGACAAGACCGGCGCCCCATCTGCCCGCCCGATCACGGTGCCCTGCACCGTGGCCGCACTCTGCGCGCGTGCCGGTCCACTGGACGTGACGGCCAGCAGCACCGCACACAGCAGCGGCATCTGCCGATACGCCATCAGGGGGCGCCAGCCAACGTTCATCGGATGCGCGCGTAACGAATCGTCGGAAAGCCCGCGACACCGGTGTTGCTGTAGTAGTCGGTGACCTGGAGCTTGTAGACGCGCGTGCCCGACTTCACGAGATAGGTGTTGAATGCGGCGTGCAGACGGTCGTTGCCCTGCAGGTTGTAGCGGAACGGCGCGCTCTTATCGAGCACCGAGTTCGGAATCGGCCCGACCAGTGTGGACAGGAACGTCGCGAACTGCGGCGCATCACTCGCCGTCGTGGCGTTCGCAAACGTCGGAGAGGTCGGACCCGGATACGTGCCCGCGTTGCACGCCACGTTGGGTACGAGCGACAGTTGATTCGGTGCCGGGTTGAATTCGAGATCCCAGTTGCACGCGGCACCCGTCACCACGGCGTTGCCGGCGAGGCTGATCTGACGCACCCGGTTGGCCGGCGCGATCGCCAGCGTCTGCACCGCGCCCAGCGTGCTGCCGGTCTGCAGGCGCGACTCGAGATACAGCGTGTCGACGGCGAACGACTGCGTGAACTTGATCCGCGTGGCGCGGAACACGGCAAAGCTGCCGTTGGCCAGGCGCAGCTTCCAGTAGTTCGCCGGGTTGGCCGTCGGGATCCCACTCAGGTTCAAGTAGCCCTGTTTGTTCTCGGTCAGCCGGTCGGTCTGAAACTGATCATCGGCCGGGATCTGCGCCGCGCGTACGGCATCGAACGTGGTGAGCGTCGCGGCCGGCGTGAAGGCCAACACCTCCGCGTCGCTGGCCGCTTTGTTGTTGTCGAGCGCGACGCCGAGCACGTTCTTGCTGGCCGCGCCGCCCACGGCCGGTGAGTTCAGGCGCACTTCGTAGCGACGGAACGCGAGGTCCCAGTCTCCGGTGCGCGGCACGAGCGCCCCCGTGGCGAAGCTGAAGTACACGAGCGTGTCCGTGCTGCTCGCATTGAGCGGACCGAACGACACCACGGCATTGACGGCCGGCTCCGGCGTGCCGGTACCGGGACCCGTGGCGTTCGCCTCGCCTTCGCACGCGCCGAGCACGGCGAGGGACGCGACGGACACCAGCGACCGCATCATCATCGACTTCATATAGAGAGCGCAGCAGAGATTGGATTGAGTCGTGCCGCACCGACGGAGATCGCCCGCCCGTGCGCGAGGGTGCACACTACCCATCTGCACGGCGCAGCTGCATTCGTATTTCTAACGAGGTCGGCGTAGGGGAATCCCCGGGTTACTCTTGTTGCCATGAGCACACCGACTCTCTCCGATCGCCCCGTGGTCGTCATTACCGGGGCGAGTGGCGGCATTGGGGCCGCATTGGCGCGTCACGTCGCGCCCACGCACGCCTTGTCCCTCGTCGCGCGACGAAGCGCGGAACTGGCGAAAGTGGGCGACGCGCTGACCGATGCTGCTGGAACGCCGGTCCTGACCATCACGGCCGATGTCACAAGTCGCGCCGAGGTGCAGCGCGTCGTGCGCGACACGCTGGCACGCTTCGGTCGGATCGACGCGTGGGTGAACAACGTGGGTCGGGGCATCACCCGCATGCCGTCGGAACTCACCGACGACGACATCGACGACATGATGCGGATCAACGTGAAGTCGGCGCTCTATGGCATGCAGGAAGTCCTGCCGCATTTCCAGGCGGCCGGACGCGGACACGTGGTGAACGTGTCATCCATGCTGGGGCGCACGCCCTCCGCCCTCCAGCGCTCGGCATACAGTGCGGCCAAGCATTTCCTGAACGCGCTCACGGCGAATTTCCGGACCGAGGTGCAGGCCACGCACCCGGAGATTCACGTCTCCCTGATCTCGCCGGGCGTGGTGCGCACCGAGTTCGGCCTCAATGCCCGCCACGGCGGCATCGACTCCCGGCAGTTGCCCGAGTCGCAGAGCGCCGACGAGGTGGCGGCGGTCATCGCCGCCGTCCTCGCCGACCGCCGGCCGGACGTCTACACGCGCATCGGATCGGCCGCGCGGATCGCCGGTCTATATGCGCTTATCGGCGTGGACCCCTAGTCGTCGGTTACGGGACCGACTGCCCGCGCACCGGCGACAATGGCGCGGCCGGGGTGGGCATCGATCCCGGAACCGCCGCCTCACGGGGATCCATCGAATCGAGCGGTGGCCCCAAGAACGGCTCGCAGACCCCTTCGGCGGTTTCGCGGATCAGCTGATCGACCACCGCGCGGAGGTCGCCGGTGCGTGCATAGGTGGCCAGCTGACGCTGCGCGCTCGACCCCTCGTCGAGGATGCGGAACGCATACTCGACTTCCTTCCGGGTGCCGAGCTCGTCAAGCACGTCGTCGAGGAACCACTCGACCAGTTCGCGGATGAGGACCGGCGCCGGCGATTCTTCCTTTTTGCCGAAATCGATGAGCTTGCCGCCGAGTCCCCAGCGGACCGCGCGCCACTTGTTCTCTTCAATGAGATCCTGGGCGTACACGCGGAACGTCATGTTGTCGCGACGGAGCTTCCACATCTTGGCGACTACGGCCTGGAGGATGGCGGCGATGCACACCGCCTCGTCCACCTTGGTGTTCACGTCGCAGGCGCGGAACTCGAGCGTCGGGTAGATGTGGTGCGGCCGCACATCCCACCAGATTTTGGAGCCATCGGGAATGCTGCGGGTTTTCACGAGCGTGTCCACCAGATCCGCGTAGTCGCCCCAGCCGTTCAGGATGCGCGGCACCCCGGTGCGCGGGAAGTTCTTGAAGACGATGCTGCGATACGAATGCAGGCCCGTGTTCCGTCCGAACCAGAACGGCGACGATGTGGATAAACACAGAATGTGAGGCAGGATGTATCGCGCGGCATTCAGGCAGTCGATCCGGAACTCTGGATCTTCAATGCCCACATGCACATGCGTCCCGAAGATGAGCAGGCGGTGGGCCAGATCCTGCAGCTCCGCCTTCACGCCCAGGTATCGCTCCTTCGGCGTCATCTCCTGATTCATCCAGTTCGAGAACGGATGCGTGCCAGCGGACGCGATGGTCAGTCCGTGCTGTCCGGCGGCAGTGATGACGAGCCTGCGCAGATTCACCAGCTCCGAACGGAGTTCCGCGATCGACGAGCACACCTTGGTGCCGATTTCCACCTGACACTGGTGGAGCTCCGCTTTGACGTCGGCCAGTTGGGCGTCGCTGCTCGACACCAGCGTATCGAACCCGGGCGTGAGGTCACGCGTGACGGGGTCAATGATCTGATACTCTTCCTCGATACCGACGGTCAGGCTCGGTGCGCGCATTTAACCCCCCACGCCCGTACGGGACGTGCTGTTCGCGGTGGACCAGTCCATAGCGGCGCGAATGAAGCCGCCGAACAGATGTCGGGTATGAGGATCCGCCATCTCCAACACTTCCGGGTGCCATTGCACCCCAACCAGAAACGCCTCGCCGTCCCCCTCGACCGCTTCGATCAACCCATCATCGGCCGTGGCCGAGGCCAGCAGATGCCGCCCCAGCGTTTTGATGCCCTGATGATGCATGCTGTTCACGGGCGACCGTGTGGATTCAAGCAACCGTGCCAACTTTGTGTCCGCGACGATGTCGACCTCGTGTGCGAGGTGGTCGCGCTCGAAACCGGCGGTCGGAAAAAAGTCGTGCTTGTGGAATACTGGATTTTGTGATGCGAGGTCCTGCCAGAGCGTCCCGCCGGAGGCCACGTTAATCACCTGTAAGCCGCGACAGAGACCGAAGACCGGCTTGCCGTCTTCGATGGCCCAACGGACCAATTGCAGTTCCACCCGATCCCGCGCGGGGTCGAGATTTCCACATTCCTTCCGGACCGCCTCGCCGTATTCGGCCGGATTGATGTCGACCCCGCCGGGAATGAGGATCCCGTCCAGCCGCTCATAGATCTCACGCAGGGTGAGGAGATCGTCGTCGAGCAGCGGGATCATCCAGGGCACGGCGCCCACCATCGTGGCGGCCAGGAAGTAGCGCTGATTCATGACCCACGACGACGGCAACCCCGGTGGGATACCATCGATCGAGTGCAACGTTTGCGTGGTGAGCCCGATGACGGGGCGCTTAAAAGACGACATCAGCGTGATTCGACGAGAAAAGTAGGAACGTTTGAGCCACCACCGGCGGTGACGTTGAGCAGCGGATCGGTCGCAATGCGGGTGAGGCACCCGGACATCGTCATGCCGTCGGCGAGAAACGGGGCCGTGTCGAGCATCCGTTCGCCGAGATGGAGCGACCCGCCGGTCCATTCCGGCCACAGTTCGCTTGGCACCTCGACCCGCTTCTGCACGATATATGGCTCGGCAAGGGCCGTCTGGATGGCCGCTTCCCACTCGGTGTCATTTACCGTCCAACCGAGCACGATCCCCTTGCCGCCGTACTCATCGTTGGGCTTGAGCACGAGCGTGGCGCGGTTGGCGGCGATGAATTCCAGGAGATCCACCTTACTGGCGCTATACTGCGTGTGTCGCGCCTCCACCACACGTGTCCACGGAACGTGGGCAGCGACGGCCGCGGATTCGTTGGCGGTGAGGAGCGACGCCTGCCGTTCATCACTTAACACGGCAAGTGAGGCCTTCTTATGTAACATCTTGCATCGAAATGGGTTAACCATGCACACCGCACCCTCCCGCACAGCTCGCACCACAGGCGAATCGAGCCCGGTCCGGGTAACGAGTTCATCGATCAGCACGCGCTTATAGATCAGCGTGACGTGCCGGCCGCCGATCATCAGCTTGCCGTTCGTAAACTCGGCGTCACGCGGGTCACCGATGAAGGCGTCGATACCGAGCGCCCGGAACTCGCGCTCGAAGAGCACGAACTCGCTGTGCGTGGGCACTTCGTTCCAATCGAGAATCACGATCGTTGGCGCTTCCCGCACGCCGCGCCAATGGTAGTAGGCGTTGAGCAGCGCGTGCACGACCGACGGCGCGGCGGGCAGCGGCACCGCCATGTGCGTCCGGCTGAACTCATGCATCACCGGCAACGACAGGAAGGCGCGCGAGAGGGCGTCATTGTACGCCGCCCCGGCCGGGGTTTCGGCGTTGTACTCCGTGAACTTGAGGCCGCCCTCCCCTTCCGCGAAAAACGCATCGAGGCGGGAGGTCGGGCTGGCGACATCGAAGCCGGGGTCGGCGTGGATGAGCTGCTCTTCCCACGCCGTCAGCCCGAACTGAGCGCGTAAGGCCGAGTCCGCCATGGCGGCCACCCGGACCTTTTCGAAGGCCGAGCCGACCAGGGCGCAGGCGGTGGCCAGCTGCCTGTATTGGCCGAGGCTGAGGAAACGTGGACGCAGGACACTGCACAACGGGCGCTCCCCAAAGAAGAGCCCGTCATGGCGCAGCTGCCGATCCAGGACGTCGGCGCTGGCCTGCGCGATCGCGTGATCCTGCAGTGCCTCGTGGTACCGCGCAATCGCGGATGTGGACATAAGCTGTCGATAAGATTTGTGATCAGCGAAGAAGCCGTCGTGTACAAACAACAGTAAGGCGTAGGGAGTCGGGAGTCGGGGGTGCTCCCGACTCCCTCCCTCTACTTCTCGCCAATCGCCACGCCACTCGGCGCCTTTCGCGGCGCCGTCGCCAGCTTGATCGCGAGGTCCGCCATGTGCTCCACCACCCATTCGAAGTAGGTCGGCGTGAGTGAGTAGATGTCCATGTCGGGGGCCGGGTTCATGAAGTCGATGGCGTAGGGAATGCCATCCTTCACGGCGAACTCGACGGTATTCATGTCGTAGCCGAGGGCGTTGCAGAGCGTCAGCGAGTCCTTGATGCAGCGCGCTTCGAGCTCCTTGCCCAGATAGCCCGGATCCGGGATGTACCGGCGCTCGCCGGGGTCGTACGGCATCGGCAGGACTTCTTCGCGTCCGAGGGCCATGCAGCGCACGTAGGCGTCCCACTTGATGAACTCCTGCACGACCATCGTGAGCAATCCACTGTGGTTGTAGTGGTGGATCAGCTCCTCCATGGTCTCGCAGATGTACACGTCGCGCCAGCCACCGCCGTGGGCGTCCTTGAGGACGCAGGGGAACCCGATGTATTCGGCGACGCCCTTCCAGTCGAGCGGGTAGGCCAGGTTGCGCAGCGACTCGGTGTGGGAGATCCCCGGGATGTAGTCCTTGTTGGGCAGGACCATGGTCTTGGGGTGCGCGACGCCGTTCTGGATCGCCACCGTGGCATCGTAGAACTTGTCGTCGGCCGACCACATGAACGGATTGTTGACGACCGTCGTCCCCATGCGGGTCGCGTGCTTGAGGAAGGTCCGGTAGAAGCCGACCTCATGCGAGATGCGGTCGATGATGAGCGAATACGGGACGTCCTGCCCCATCCGCGTCGCGTCGAGCGTGATGTAGTCGGCGGTCACGCCGGACTGGCGGCGAGCCACCGCTTCGAGAAAGGCAGGCGGGAACGACCATTCCCGGCCAACGAGCAATCCGATCCGTGGTTCCATCGACACGTATGAACTCCTGATGAGGGGCGCGTGATCACGGGAGAATGCGCCAAAGTCAGCGAGTCCGCCATGGCCCCGTGTGCGTCGTCCCGGAAACGGCCGATCGCGCGGGAACCGCGGGGAATCCGGCGAGAGAGATGTGTGAGCAAACAACAAAACAGCACTTTTGTGATAATGCCTAATGTGGGAAAATCGGTCCGCAAGACCGCAAACTGGCAGAGGATCACGGATCCACTTATCCACAGGAGGACCAGGGCGATCTCCCCTGCCGAGCAGCACTTAGCGGGTTATCCACATGCCTTTCAACGTATATCCACAATCATATCAACAACTTAGCCTCATACCCTCATATTGCGCGGGCGCCTGGATTCTCATAACATCACCGCCCACCGCTGATCTGACGCAAGTTCAAAAGCTGCTGCTCACGTTTCTGCCTTTCCCGGAACACGCCATGTATGTCGTCGCCTCCAGTGCCCCCACGGGCACCATCGATCCGGCCCCGCTCACATCTTTGCCTATCCACATCGGCATGGAGGGGGGACGGACCACCGCATTCTGGTGCAGCGACGACCAGTATTGGATCTGCGTGGAGGGGCCGTCGGGAACGGCCTGGTATCGGATCGAGACGGAAGCGTCCGAGCCGGCGTCCGACGACGCGACGCGCTTGGCCCTTGGGGCTCTGATGGCCGACATCCTTCCGATCGGAGTGGGCCGGATCGCCTTCCCGGTGGGCAGCAGCGGACGCCGCGTGTATCGCGTGTGGCGCGCCTCCTCGGACACGCCGCGCAGTGCCCGGACTAGAATCCGGGGAGTTCTAGCTGGGCGGTCACGCCGCCGGCCAGCGTAACGCCGGCCGCTTGCAGCCACGCCAGCAAGATATCGTGCCCATGATCGCCAGCCATGGCGGAGCGCGCCGCGCTCAGATGCAGCTTGAATTCGCCCGACACATCGGGCAGCGTCCGACGCAGCACGGCCACCGTGAGCAACTCGGTCGCGTCCGCCAGATGACGGATCGCGAACTCGGTCATGCGGGCGCGCAGCGCGGCCGTATTCAGGAGCGGCCCCTCACCGGGCACCTCGTGGTCGGCGCGCCGCTCACGGAAGGCGGCCAAGCGACTTCGCGTGGCCGACAGCATCGGCAGCTCCACCGCGGCGCTCTCGGCGTGCGTGGCCACGGGCGCGCCCAGCAGCCCCAGCCACGCCATCCAGAGCGTTCCGCGCGCGTATGCTTCCCACGGCTCGTGCTCGAGGCGCAGGGCTGCCTGCTGCACAGTCTCGGCGACCTGATTCCGCACCTCCCACCAACGGAGGTAGGCGTCCGTCTGTCGGGACACCAAGGCAAGGGCGCCCAGCTTGAGCGCCCACTTCACGGCGGACTCGCCATCGTCGGTGGGGGGCCGGAGCGCTGCCGCGCAGCGGAAGGCCCGAGCCGCGCCCAGCGCCAGCACCGCCTGCGCGAGATCCCGTCCCGCACTCGGGGCGGGTTGCAAGGCTGCGTCGAGCTGTCCGAGCGCCGCCAGTTCGTACGCGGTGCCGAGCAGGGCCAAGCCGTCGGCGATCGGCTCGCCAAGCCCGTCGCCCGGGCGAAGCGCGGCGGCATCCGCCCGCTCCAGCAGCAACGCCCGCCGCTCGCCCGCAATCGCGGCGACGGCCCAGTGGTCGTCGAGTGCGGTTCTGGCCAGTTCCGCCAGATCCCTCGCCGCAAGATCACGTGCAGCTGCTGGGGTGAGGACGTGCATTCAGCCTCCTCCACGGGAGCGCTCGAACCGTACCCTGTCCGCCACCCGACGTGGTGTCGGAACAGGCCGCAGACCTCTGATCGAAGCACATGCCGGCGACGACCGGGTGACCGATCGGAACCGTTCGGCTCCGCGCCGACGCGGTCCTAGGTGCCCGTTCGGCACCCGAAAACCGCCGAACCACGAAGCAACTGCAGTAAGCAACGCCATAGCATGCGGTTATCCCGTCTGCACCGCAACGCCACCACTGTCGCATTTATGTAGCTGGTCCGTTCCTGTCAAGAGCCAACTCGGGCAAACCCCGCGTAAACCGCTGACGGACGGCACTTTCCGGAGATTTCGCGTGGGATTTGAGTCATCGCAGGTGGCGCGGCGCCGTTTGGCCGTCCTGGCGTCGAGCAACGGTCGGGTGCAGGAAGCCCTCTCGGCGTCGGCATTTTCTGGATTCTGGGGGGAGAGCGCCACGCAGGACGTGGGCGGCGATCGTGAGGCGACGAGTCCTGCCGAGGCGTCGAACGGCAGCGCGCTCCTCCGTCATCTCGACGAGCTCGCCCAGGACATCGTGGCGATTCCCGGTGCCGGTGGTGCTCTTCTTGCGGCGTATGCGGCACAGGCCCGTGCACTCTCGCTGGTGGTGGAAGCCGCCAAGCGGGCCGGTGGTTCACCCCTGCCCGCCTCCGTCCTCATGGCTGCTCAAGACGCGCTCTCTGCCCCCTCGCCCCTTCCGGGGCTGGTGATCGGGTGACCCGCCTTCCCGTGCGAGCGCTGCTCGCTGCGGCCGCCTTCCTGACGAGCGTCCTGGCGGGCGACCTCGTCGCGCAGCCGGGCGACGCGGTCGTGTTCTGGCGTGCCGGACGCACGCTCGCGCTGCGTGGGCAGGTCGACTCCGCGCTGCGCACCCTCGAGCAAGCGGGGGCTGCGGCGCGGTCGGCTGGGGATTACGCCACCGAGCAGGCCACCATGCGTGGCCGGGCGGATCTGTGGATGCTCCGCGGCTGCGCCGACAGCGCCAGCCGGATTCTTCGTGAGGCCGTCGCGGCGGCGTCGCCGGGCGATCGGTCCAGTGCCGATGCGCTGGTCCGCTTGCTGTCGGCTCGCAACGCGGTCACGGATGCCCGCGCGGTGCTCGTGAAGGCCTATGGCGACGTCCCCTCGGTGGGCAGTACCATCACGCGGGAGAGCGTGAACTTCCTGCAGGGGATGTCGGCCGTGGAGCTGGCTGCCGGCCAGGAATCCGCCGCCATGTCAACGCTGAACTCGGCGCTGGCCATCGCTGTCCGCCTGCACGAGGGCGACGCGAAAGAGCGCAGTGAGCACGCCGTGGGCGAAATCACCGACGAGAACGCTTGGCTCATGTTCGACTTGGCGCAGTTACGCCGCACCGCCAAGAGCCCCTCGATCCGCTCACCGCGTGAGCATGCGCGCATCACGGCCAATCTTGTGCGCGCCTGGCCCACCCTCGATGTCCTGCCCGACGACGGCTTCCCGATCACCCGCTTCGCCGATCGCCTCATCATGCGCACCGCACTCTGCGCCGCCGACGGCAGCGAGTGCCCGGCCCCGATCGTCGCCAAGGGGTGCCCGTAGTCGCTGGCATTTTGAAACGACAACGCAGAGACGCCGAGAACGCAGAGGCGCAGAGAAAATCGATCTTCTCTGCGCCTCGGCGTTCTCGGCGCCTCTGCGTGATCGTTTGCAGTCAGACGGCGGCGCCGGTCAGTTGATGCCCTTCACCTCGACCTTCTTCTCCGCCTTCGGATCCTCGAGCGTCTCGAGCACTTCACGCCACGAGAACTTCTGGCCGCTGCCCAGCACCCAGTAGTTCATCCATGCCATCTCGGCGGTGCTCTTCACCAGCCGGTTGCGGGCGTCCGGAATGCCGTGCGAGGCGCCCGGATACATGAACAGCTCGGTCGGCACGCCGACGCGCTTGAGGCCCATGTGCAGCTCGACGCTCTGCGGGCTCGGCACGCGCGGATCGCCTTCGACCACGTGGATCATCGTGGGCGTCTTCGCGTTGCGGATGTACTTGATCGGCGACTGCTTCCAGTACGCGTCGAAGTCGTCGTACGGGAGCTTGTTGCCCAGATAGTACTGCCGGTTCCGCTGCACGTCGCTCTGCGCGTACATCGAGATCCAGTTCGACGTGCCGGCGCCGCTCGAGATGCCCTTGAAGCGATCGGTGTGCGTGAGGATCCAGTTGCTCCAGTGGCCGCCGGCGCTCCAGCCCAGCACGCCCATCTTGGTCTCGTCGACGAGCCCCTGCGCGATGAGCGCATCGACGCCGGTCATGATGTCGTTGTAGCCCGGCTCGAAGTAGTTGCCGACGATGCCGTTCTTATGCGCTTCGCCGTAGTTCGTGGAGCCGCGGTAGTTGGGCATCAGCACCGCCCAGCCCTGCCCCGCGTACACCTGCGCACCGTAACCGCCGTTGAACGACAGCTGATCGGCCGCCGCCGGACCGCCATGAATGGCCACGATCAGCGGATACTTCTTGCCCGGCGTGTACCCGACCGGCTTGAGCAGGACACCACCCACCTTCTTGCCGTCCTTCGACGTCCAGGTGACTTCCGTTTCTTCGCCGAGCGCGATCTGCTCACGCACCCATGGGTTGGGATCGGTGAGCTGCGTCCACGAGCTGCGCGACGCGAGGGCCGCAAGCGACGCCACCGTGAACAGCGA
>CANGXK010000028.1 GCA_947457715.1 Gemmatimonadota bacterium | reverse complement strand
GGTCGCCGGTGCCACGATTGAACTGCTGCGACCGGTCGGAGCCGATCAGCGTACTGGCATGCCGCACGTTGAGCCGCACCGTGCTGCCGGCGGTGGGGCGCAGCGGATCATTCACCCGCGCGCGCACGATCGAGTACTCGAGCGCCGCCAGCCGGTTGTTGCGCTGCAGAAAGGTGCGCGACTCGTTGTCGCAGGCGTTGAACACGGCGCAGAAGAAGGCGGGCTCCGCTTCGGTACGACCCAGCTCCACCTGATACGACAACGTGCTCGGCACGCGCACGATGGGAAACGGATCGGTGACCGAGAGCGCCCCCCCGATCGGCGTGCGACGCAAATAGGCCTTGAACTCCGACAGCGTGGAGCTGAACAGGGTGAGCGACGGCACACGCGTCTGATTGGCGCGCACCGGCTGCCGTACGGTCATCGACGTGTAGTAGTTCAGCGTTCGGCTATACGGATCGCTCTTGGCCTGTCCCTGGCAGAGGTTCGGCGCGCCGTCGAGCGGATCGCCGATGCCGATCTTGCTCACGCGGCCGGTTAGTTCGAGGCGCTGCGCAAAGGGAAGAAAATCGCGATCGGTGAGCGAGCCCTGCATGCGGAAGCAGTCGAGCGTGGCCCACCCAAAGCCACCGCGCGCCGCCCAGCGATCGCCTTCCACGAGCCGCACAACGAGGTTCACGATCGAGTCGCCGGCCGGCTGGATGCTGTCGGGCTGCAGATCGACGCGCTGAAAGGCGTCGGTCTGGTAGAGATTGCGCTGCGCATCGATAATCGCGCGGGCCGAATACCAGTCGCCGGTCTTGAGCGCCATGGCGCGACGCACGGTGGCATCGGACACGCGGCGGTGGTCGTCGCCCGCCTCCACCTCGAGCGCGATGCGTCCGAGCTTGGCGCGCACCCCGGGCACGACCGACACTTCGACGTCGGCGGTACGCCGCACGGTGTGCGTGGTGTACGCCACCAGCGCCTCAGCCTGTGGCCACCCCTTGTTGCGCAGCCGTCGCACGAGGGTGTCCCGACCGGCGTCCAGCGCGCCCCGATCGAAGACGCCTCCCACCGCGAGCGGGAAATCACGCGCCGCCTCGCGCACCGCGGGGTCGAGATCGAGCCCACGCAGCGCGAGCGCGGTGATGCGCATCGGCTCCCCTTCACGAATCGTGAAGGTGATCTCGATCACCCCGGGCTTCACCGTGGTCACGATCGTATCCACCTGCACATCGAGAAATCCGCGACGGCGGTAGAGCGTCTCGAGTCGCTGCACGTCACGCGTGAACTCCACGGGATCGAGGCAGCGTCGCTCGCCGATCAACGGCAGCCCCGCAACGGACGAGGGGGTGGTGGCGACCGTCGCCGCGAGGGCGACGGCCGGGTATTCGCGATTCCCGGCGAACCGGAGCGCACGCACCTCACGGTCGCCACGATCGCAGGAAAGATCCTGGGCGGCGGCCGGGCGCGCGACCGAAAGTGTTGCGAGCGCGAAGAGGAGATGGACGGAAGGTCGCACGTTCTTTAGCCTTGAAGCTCACGTGAGATCTTCCCTCAGTCAACCGCACATGCCATCGATTCGCCGATCACCTTCGCTCTTCCTGCGGCTCACGCTGTGCGCGATGCTCGCCGGCTGCCGCAGCGGTGAGGCGATCCCGGACCGTCGGGCGCTGATCGACTCACGGGATTGGTACGATCCTCGTTCGCTCGACCCGGCCAAGGCGACCGACGTGCCCAGTGGTCGCGCCGTGGCCTATCTGTTTGACGGTCTGACGCGCTTCACGCCGGCTGGACAGGTCGCGCCCTCGATCGCCAAGACGTGGGACGTCTCACCCGATGGACTGCGCTACACATTCCATCTGCGCAGCGACGTGCGCTTCCACGACGGGTCCCCGCTGCGGGCACGCCACGTCGCGCAGTCATACCGCCGTGTGCTCGACCCGGCCACCAAGGGCGGCACGCTCTGGCCGCTCTACCCCATCAGGGGCGCCCGTGCGTTCGCTGACGGCACAGGCTCCGCACTCGGGATCGAGACCCCCGACGACACCACCGTCGTGATCACCCTCGACGAGCCGTTCGCAATCTTCCCCAAGCTGCTCGCCATGCCGGTCGCCTCGATCCTGCCCGATGCGATCGACAACGACTTCAGCGAGCACCCCATCGGCACCGGCCCCTGGAAGCTCGTGGAGTGGAAGCACGACGACTACCTCAAGTTCGCCCGCAACGATACGTACTTCGGCGGCGCGCCGCCCATCGACACGCTGATCGCCCGTATCATCCCCGAGCCCTCCACCGCCGTCGCCGAATTCGAAGCCGGCACGGTCGACATCCTCTACGTCCCCGAAGACCAGACGCGCGACTGGGAAAACACCGACGCGAAGAAGGCGATGCTCGTCAGCGCACCCGCACTGCGCCTGTGGTACATGGGCGTGAACGTGACGCGCGGCCCGCTCAAGGACGTGCGCGTGCGACAGGCCATTGCCCACGCAATTGACGTGCCCACGCTGCTCGCGCAGCTGCTCGCCGGACGCGGCACAGTCGCCGCCGGCGTGATCCCGCCCACCCTCGAGGGTTTCGACAAATCCCGGCGCCCCTACGCCTACGACACCCTCGCCGCCCGCAAGCTGCTTGCCGACGCAGGCTACGCCCAGGGCATGGACCTCGAACTCTGGAGCTCGCAAACGGCCCCCATGCCGCGCCTCGCGCAAGCAATCCAGGCCTACCTCGCCACCGTCGGAATCCGCCTCAAACTCGTGCAACGCGACGCCAGCTCCATGCGCGCCGCCGCCCGCGCAGGACAGACCGATCTGGTCGTGAAAGACTGGTACGCCGACTACCCCGACGCCGAGAACTTCCTGTATCCGCTGCTGCACACCGCGAACCGGGGAGCCGGCGGCAATGTGTCGTTCTTCAGCGATACCACGTTCGACCGCCTGGTCGATGCATCCCGACGCGAAAGCAACGCGGCGAAACGCGCGGCGCTGTACGCGGCTGCCGATTCCGTGGGGTACGCCAACGTGGGCATGGTCCCGCTGTTCTTTTACAACGAGGTCTATGCGGTGCAGCCGTGGATCACAGGGTTTGAAGTCCCGGTGATTTTCAACGGGCAGCGCTGGGTTGGGGTGCGGATCTCGACTGCGACGGGACGCTAAGGATTAGCGGGCGCGAAGACGGGACGGCGCCCGGAACCAGCGATGTGGCGACGGGGGGCCACCGGTCTTCTCGCACGGTGTAATGTTGCTGGCATGCTGTCACAGTTCGCCCGCCGCCTCCTGCTCTCCCTGCCGACACTGGCGGGCGTGCTGGTCGTCGTGTTCCTCCTGCTGTACGTCGCGCCGGGTGACCCGGTGCAGGCGATGGTCGGCGAGCGCGCCGACCCGGCCACCATCGCGCGCCTGCGGGCCGAGCTCCGGCTCGACGACCCGCTTCCCACGCAGTTCGCACACTACGTCCGCAGTGTGCTCCAGGGAGACCTGGGGCGGTCGTACGTGACCAACCGTCCGATCGTGAGTGACATCGCCGAGCGATTCCCGCGGACGCTGCTGCTGGCCACCGCCGCCATGCTGCTGGCGACGATCGGCGGTGTCACCATCGGAGTGCTCGCAGCCGTGCGCCCGAACGGTTGGTTCGATCGACTGGCCATGGCCGCCACGTATCTCGGGATCTCGTTCCCGGTGTACTGGATCGGTCTGCTGCTGATCGTGCTCTTCGCGGTGACACTCCGCTGGCTCCCGGCCTCCGGCTACGGCGGCGCACAGTTCCTCGTACTCCCCGCCCTCGCCTTGGGCTCCCGCTCAATCGCCTACCTCGCCCGCGTGACGCGCTCGTCCATGCTCGAGGTACTCGGCGCCGACTTCGTGCGCACCGCACGGGCCAAAGGACTGAACGAATCGGGCGTCATCGTGCGCCACGCCCTGCGCAACGCCTTGATCCCCGTCATCACCGTGATCGGTCTCGACTTCGGTGCTTATCTCACCGGCAGCATTCTCACCGAAACGATCTTCAGCTGGCCGGGCATCGGCCGCTATGTCGTGATGGCCATCTCACGGCGCGACCTGCCCGCCGTGCAAGGGGCCGTGCTGTTTCTCTCGGTGGTATTCGTGCTGGTGAATCTGGTGACGGATCTTGCGTACCAGAAAGCCGATCCGCGGGTGCAGGCGTAGGACGGGTGCCTCGCCGGAAGGCTCGGGCGTGCCGATAATCCGTAGCTTCACGAGTGCCCCCGTACGCACACCCCTCGACAGCTAGTCGTCCTTCTGCCCGAACACCGCCAGATTCGACGAATGCCCCGGTGCGACCTTCTTGTCGGGATACACCCAGTGCACCGCCTGATTCACCGCGACGGCCGCCTCGGAAAAGCCTGACGCGATCAGCTTGAGCTTGCCCGGGTAGGTCGTGATGTCACCCGCGGCATACACACCGGCGCGGCCCGTTTCCATCGCCGTCGAGACCGTGATTTCGTCCTTCTCGATGTCGAGGCCCCACTCCAGCAGCGTGCCCAGGTCGGAGACATAGCCGAGCATCGGCAGCACCACATCGCAGGCCAGCTCGCGCGTTTCCTTCGTCTTCACGTCCTTGAGACGCACCCCCGTGATCCGGTCGCCACCGAAGATCGCGTCAATCTCGTGGAAGGTATGCACCGCGACCTTGCCGTCGTTCGCCGCGGCCGCCGCCTGCACCTCGGACACCGTGGCCGCATGCGCGCGGAACCGGTCGCTGCGATGCACCAGCGTGACCGACTTCGCCTTGTCACGCAGCTGCGCGCACCAGTCGAACGCCGAATCGCCGCCGCCGATGATCAGCACATCGCGATCGCGATATGCCTCGGGGGTCGACACCAGCGCGTCGACGCCACGGCCGTACCACTCCGCGGCGAACGCCTGCGGCAGCTTGCGCGGGCTGAAGGCACCGATGCCGGCGGCGATGATCACGGCGCGCGTCGGAAAACGATCCGTCTCCGTGACCAGCACGAAGTGATCGTCTTCCTGCTCGAGGCCCACGACGCGCTGCCCCAGGTGCGCCGGCAAGCCGGACTCCCGGTGGAACTGCGACGCCTGCTCGGTAAGGTTCCGGACCAGATCCTTGGCCAGAACCCTCGGATAGCCCGCCACGTCGAAGATGTACTTCTCCGGGTAGAGCGCCGTCAGCTGACCGCCGAGCTCCGGGAGCGCATCGACGATCTGGGCCGTCGCGCCGCGCATGCCGGCGTAGAACAGAGCGAACAGGCCCGTGGGGCCGCCGCCGATGATGGTGAGGTCGCGAAGTTGATGGGACGTCATGCCCAAAAGGTAACGAAAGTGCGTCTCGGGTGGTGAGTCGAAGTTTCGCGTCGGACGTCCAAACCCACGACCCGAAACTCGAACCCAAAACTCGAGACCCACCGTTAGCTTTTCGACATGAAGATCTATACGCGAGCAGGCGACGAGGGTGCGACGGCCCTCTTTGGTGGTGGCAAGGTCGGCAAAGACCACCCCCGTGTCGAAGCCTATGGCGACGTCGACGAACTCAATGCATCACTCGGCCTCGCGCGATCGATTGACATGATGCCGCGCATTGATGAAGTGCTCGTGCCCGTCCAGCGTGACCTCTTTGCCATCGGCGCGCTGCTCGCGACGCCCGATCACGAGAAGATGAAAGAGCAGCTCACCAAGGCGCGCATCGACGAGCAGCGCATCGAGGAGCTCGAGCGGGCCATCGACGCCTGCGAGGCGGAGCTCGAGCCGCTGCGCAGCTTCATCATTCCCGGTGGCACCCCCAAGGCCGCCGCGCTGCACGTGGCGCGCACCGTCTGCCGACGGGCCGAACGCCGTGTGGTGCATCTCACGGCAACGATTGACCTGCCGACGATGGTCGTGGTCTACCTCAATCGTCTGTCCGATCTTCTCTTCATGCTGGCCCGCGTCGCCAACAAGCGCGCCGGAGCCGGCGAGGTGACCTGGTAGTGGCCACTGCGCATCTCGACCCGCTGTCATTGCCCCTGCCCTACCCGGTGTACTGCCGGGCCGGGGCACGGCAGTCCATCGCCGAGATCGCGCACCTCGCCGCGCCGTCGCATCGGGTCGCCGTCATCAGCGACACCACGGTCGCCCGCTTGCACGGCGAGTCCATCGCCGCCCAGTTCCCCGCCGACCGCACGCGCCTGTTCACCATTCCCCCCGGGGAACAGGAAAAGACCCGGGCCCGATGGGCCGAACTGACCGACGCCCTGCTGGAATGGGGCGCCGGACGTGACACCACGGTCGTGGCCGTCGGCGGCGGCGTGATCGGCGACCTCGCCGGCTTCGTGGCGTCCACGTTCATGCGCGGGCTGCCCGTACTTCAGGTGCCCACGACCCTGCTGGCCATGGTCGACGCGTCCGTCGGCGGAAAGACCGCCGTCGACACGCCCTACGGCAAGAACCTCGTCGGCGCGTTCCACAACCCGTCGGCCGTCGTGATCGACCCCGAAGTGCTGGTCTCGCTCCCCGCCGACGTGCTGCGCAGCGGGCTGGCCGAAATGATCAAGCATGGCGTGATCGCCGACGCCTCGTACTTCGACGCCGTACTCAGGTTCGCCGACGCTCTTCGCGAGCACGGCGCAGCAGCCCCCAACTTCGCCGCCATGATCACCACGCTCATTACCGGCAGCGTGCGAATCAAAGCCGAAGTCGTCGCCGAAGACACGAGAGAAGGCGGACTCCGCCAGATCCTCAATTTCGGCCACACGATCGCCCATGCGCTGGAGCGCGTGCTCAACTTCGAGCTGCTGCACGGCGACGCCGTAGCGATGGGGATGGTGGCCGAAGCCCGCATCGCCGAGTCGATCGGACTGGCCCGAGAGGGGCTCTCGGTGGCGATCGCCAATGCCGTGGAGCGCGCCGGGCTACCCTCCCGCCTCCCCATCGGGGTCAGCCTCGATGACCTCATCGCCGCCACCTACGGTGACAAAAAGGCGCGCACCGGCTCCGCCCGATATGCCCTCCCCCGCGGAATCGGCGAGATGGAAGCCGCCGAAGGGAGATGGGCGGTGCCAATAAAGGATGACGTGGTGCAATCGGCGCTCCAATCCGGGCCATTTCCGGCGCGACACGAAGATTTTCATTGACCGCACAGTATCCCGCCATTATCGTGGCGTTCCCACCTCCCTGACAGGGTCGAGTCTGGACCCCGTCGTTAAGGCACATGTTCGGCGAGGGCGTATGCAGGCAGCTGCCGCGACCAGAACCACCGAAGCCCGCTCTAAGGGCTTTTTCCGTTCGTCCCCTTCCACCGCCTTCGATCAATACCTTCACGACATCCAGAAGCTCCCCCTGATCACGGATGCCGCTGAAGAGCGCCGGCTCGCTCGACTCGCCCAAAAGGGTGATGAGGCCGCCGCGGAGCGCCTCGTGACCGCGAACCTCCGGTTCGTGATCAGCTACGTGAAGAAGTACCAAGGACATGGCCTCGATCTCTCGGAACTCGTCGCCATCGGCAACGAGGGCCTCCTTAAGGCGGTCCGCAAGTTCGATCCCGACCAAGGCGTCAAGTTCATCTCGTACGCGGTCTGGTGGGTCCGGCAGGCCGTCCTCAAGGCCCTCGCCGAGCAGACGCGCAGCGTCCGCATCCCCCTCAATCAGAACTCCCAGCTCATCCGCATGGCCCGCGGAGAGATGGCGCTCAATCAGGTGCTCAACCGCGAGCCAACGGATGCCGAGATGGCCAAGCTCCTCCAGGAGCCCATCGAGCAGATCCGCAACGCCCGCCAGATCAGCAGCACCGAAGTCTCCCTCGACGCCCCCATCGATCGTCAGGATCGGGAAGCGTCCACCCTCGGCGAGCGCTTCGCCGGCGAGACGCACACCGACATCGAAGAAGGCACCGACTTCCGCCTCATGCGGGAGTTCATCGATCGCGTGTTTCGGAGGTACCTGACGCCGCGCGAGCGGAAAATCCTGTACCTGTATTACGGACTCGACGAAGGGGCCGAGGCCATGACGCTTGAGCGCATCGGCGCCCTCATGGGGGTCACCCGCGAACGGATCCGTCAGATTCGTGAGCGGGCCTTCGAAAAGCTCCGCGAATCACCCGACGGACGCGCGCTGGCTGGCTTCTGGGGAGCAGCGTGAAGCATTCGTCAAAGGGGAAGCGGCTTTACGCACTTCCCCTTTGACGCGTCGAACAGTCCGTATTGGGAATACATTTGGGGGCACGGGTGTTCGTGGCAACACGACCACCCGTTCTTTTTCCTCCAGAGCCATGGAGCACCGTTGCCCAGCGTACTCATTGTCGACGACGAACCCAGCATCCGCTTCGTCTTGAGGCGGTGGTTCGAGCGTCAGCACTGGACTGTCTCCGAAGCCGGAGATGGCCAAACCGCGATGGCCCAGATCCTGGCGAGCGACGAAGACGGCGAGCGCCGGCTGGATCTCGTCCTATGCGACCTGCACCTGCCGCTGGTGTCCGGGGAGGAGCTGCTGCAGCGCTTGCATGCCGAACGCCCCGCCATGGCGGCGCGGCTGATCCTCTGCACCGGCGACGCCGTGTCCCACGCTGCCCCGGGGACCGCCCTTGCGGTGCACCCGCACGTGCTGCAGAAGCCATTCGAACTGGCCACCCTGCGCACCCTCGTGGAATCGATCGTCCGTTAACGCCTCGGTCGCACCCCTCGTGGGGCTATCTTTCGGTATGCGCGATGCTCTGCTCGCCACACTCGCCGACATCGTCGGCAAACGCTGGGTGAAGTCCCGTGCCCCCGAACTCGTCGCCTATGATGCCGACGGGCTTCCGGGGCATCGTGCGCTCCCCAATCTCGCCGTCTTTCCCGGCACGCAAAGCGAAGTCGTCGACGTGGTGAAGGCACTGGCTGCGGCGGGCGTGTCATTCGTCCCGCGCGGCGCCGGCACCGGCCTCTCCGGCGGCGCGCTCGCCGACGACGTGGTGCTGCTCGGCCTCAATCGCCTCACGCGCATCCTCGAAGTCGATCCCGTCAACCGCATCGCCCGCGTCGAACCCGGCGTTGTGAATGCCAAACTCTCCCGTGCCGTCGCTCAGTACGGCCTGCAGTACGCGCCCGACCCCTCGAGCCAGAGCGTCTGCACTATCGGCGGGAACGTGGCGGAGAATGCAGGCGGCCCGCATTGCCTCAAGTACGGCGTCACGCTCAATCACGTCGTCGAATGCCTCGTGGTGCTTCCAGACGGCACGTGCACGCATCTCGGGCACGCATACGGCGAGTCAGACGACTACGATCTCCTCGGCCTCTTCGTGGGCAGTGAAGGCTGCTTCGGCGTGGCCACGGAGATCACGGTACGCCTCGTGCCGCTGCCCGATACCGTGCACACGCTGCTTGCGGATTTCCCAAGCGTCAACGCCGCTGCGCGCGCCGTCTCGCGCATCGTGGCTACCGGCATCGTGCCCGCCGCGCTCGAGATGATGGACAACGCCACCATCCGCGCCGTCGAAGCGTCGATCTACGCGGCCGGGTATCCGATCGACGCCGCTGCCATCCTGCTCTGCGAAGTGGACGGCATCGCGGATGGCCTCGACGAAGACGTCGCGATCGTGCGCGAGTGCTGCCTCGAGAACGGCGCACGCCACGTGCGTGTGGCCACCGCGGACGCCGACCGCACACGCCTCTGGCAAGGCCGCAAGAAAGCCTTCGGCGCCATGGGACGCATTGCCCCGTCGCTGGTGGTGCAAGATGCCGTCGTGCCGCGCACGCGCCTGCCCGACGTGCTCGAAACCATTGCCGAGATCGCGACGCGACACCGCGTGCAGGTCTGCAACGTGTTCCACGCCGGCGACGGCAACCTGCACCCGAATATTCCGTACGACGCCAACGACGCCGATGCCTCTGCGCGCGTGCACGCCGCGATGTCGGAGATCATGCTCGCCTGCATCGCTGCCGGCGGCACCATCACCGGAGAGCATGGCGTCGGACTCGATAAGCTGCCGTACATGGACCGCCTCTTCACCGCCGAATCCCTGTCGGCCATGTGCCGTGTCCGCGACGTCTTCGATCCCGATCGTCGCGCCAATCCCGGCAAGGTCGTGCCGGTGCACAGCTGCAAGGAATGGCGACACGCTGGCAACCGTAACCACCGCGGATGATGGAACTCTCCGACGTCTCCGACGCCATCGCCACCGCGATCGCCAGTGGCACCGTGGTCCGTGGCATCGGCTCCGGCACCTGGCTCTTCGGCGGCCCCGTGGAGAACAATGCCACCGCGGCGGTGGTCAAGCCTCGCGGCGGCGTGGTCGAGTACCACCCCGGTGACCTCGTGATCACCGTACACGCGGGCACGACGCTCGAGGAACTTTCGGAGGTCTGTGCCGCCAGTGGACAGATGCTCGCCATCGCACCGTATGGCGCATCGCAGTCGACGATCGGTGCCGTGGTCGCGACAGCATCCGCGTCGCCGTTGGCGTACGATGAACTGGCGGTGCGCGATATCGTGCTTGGTCTCACCGTCGTCACCGGCACCGGCGATATCGTCCGCGTGGGCGGTAAGGTGGTCAAGAACGTCGCAGGCTTCGATCTGGTACGACTCAACACTGGCGCCTTCGGCACCCTTGGCGTTCTCACCGAAGTGAGTCTGCGGCTGCACGCCAAGCCGATGATGGATCACATCGTGACCGGCACACTCGACGAGGCGCCGGCGGCCTGGATGCCGCGCCTCATCGGCAATCGGGCACCATTGCCGATGCTCGTGCGACTGGCGCCGGGAGAGCCGGCGCAGCTCTTCGCGCGCTGCACCGGCAACGCTGCGCGCGCCGCGGCGTTGCGCGGCCTCATGCAGTCGTATGGCGCACGCCATGCGTTCACACTCGGCCCATCGGACACGAACAGTGCCGGCGAGTCCACGTCGCTCGTCGCCGCGTTGCGGCACGTGCCTGCGCAGGCGCTGGTGCTGCGTACGCGGGCAAAGCTCTCCGAGGGAGACTTCCTGATACAAGCCGTCCGTATGGCGTTTCCCGAGGCCACGTTGCTCTACAACCCTGCGCGAGGATCACTGCGCATGACGACCATGGCAACCGGCCACGACGAGGCGCGCGTCGCGGCGTTGGTCGCTTCACTGGGGAAGGCGACGCACTCCGTGGTGGTGGAACAAGGCGCCGCGCCGGGTGGCGCGTCGAACCGGCTCGACGCATCGGTGAAGCGCGTATTCGATCCGCATGGCATCCTGAACCGGCGACGCCCGGGAGTCGTATGAGCAGCGTGGCAACGAGGACGCCAAGCAGCCCACCGGCGTGCGCGATCCCCGGCACGCCGCTGGCGTTGGCCAGCAAGGGGCTCGATGCCTGTGTGCACTGCGGCTTCTGCCTGCAGGCCTGTCCCACGTACGTGAATCTCGAAGACGAAAACGATTCGCCGCGTGGACGGCTCGTGCTCATGCGTCGCATGCTCGAGGGCGATATCCCACTCGACGATGTCACCACCGCGCAGCACATCGATCGCTGCCTCGGGTGTCGCGCCTGCGAGACCGCCTGTCCGTCTGGTGTGCCCTACGGTGATCTGCTGGAAGCCACGCGCGCCACCATGGCGCCCGTGCGCGGCGTGCCGCTCGTGGCCCGCGCCGTACTGTCCGTGTTCAAACATCCGGTGCTGCTACGCACCGCACTGCTCGGCGCGCGGGTGTTCCGCGCCACCGGGATGCCGCGCCTGCTCGCGCAGATCCTGCCGGCGCGACTCGCCTTTCCGATGGCGATGATCGCATCGACCACGCCAGCCGATCTGCGGTCGCGCGCGGAACGCCCGCCGACGAACCGCGCGCCCGTCGCTCCGCCGGCATCATTCACAACGCGTACCACCGCAACCTGCCTCACCGGCTGCGTGATGTCGGGGCTCTTCTCGCACGTGAACGACGCGACCACGCGCGTGCTCGCGTACAACGGATTCGTCTTGCGCGACACGCGCGAACAGGGCTGCTGTGGTGCGTTGCATGCGCACGCCGGCGATCTCGAGAGTGCGCGGTCCCTGGCACGGATCAACATCGCCGCCTTTGAGCAATCCGGAGCCGATGTCATCGCCGTCAACTCGGCCGGCTGCGGCGCCATGCTCAAACAGTACGGCCATCTGCTGCATGATGATCCCGCGTGGGCCGCACGTGCGCAGAACATCAGTGCCCGCACACGTGATGTCGCTGAGCTGCTGGCCACCGTCGGGCCGGTCACGGGGACGCTGCCGGTCGCCTTGCGCGTCACCCACGACCCCCCCTGTCACCAGATGCACGCGCAACGCATCGTATCGCCGCCGCTGGCGGTGCTCGCTGCGGTGCCCGGGCTGTCCCTCGTGCCGCTCGAAGATGCCGATCAGTGCTGTGGATCGGCTGGCATTTACAATCTCGTGGAACCCGATACGTCGGATGCCGTGCTGGCGCCCAAGCTGGCGCGCATCGCCGAGAGCGGCGCCGATTGGGTCGCGACGGGCAACCCGGGATGCATGATGCAGATCGGCGCCGGATTGATCCGCAGCGGCTCACGCGCACGGGTGGTGCACCCGATCGAGTTGCTCGACGCCTCGTACGAACAGTCCACCGCGCACCGTAGCTCGTGAGTGGTGGCGCGATTGGCAACGTGCGCCGTGATGTCACCAGTGACCTGATCCGTGTCGCGGTGCTGGCGTTCGACGGCATCGTCGCCGACACGCTGCCCTTGCGGGCGCAGGCGCTGGCCATGGCATTCGAGAGCACGATCAACGACGAGGGCGTGGCACCATCGGTAGTGGTGCCCGCGACCGCGCTGCTGCCGTTGCTCCCCGGTCGTACCTTCAGCGAGAGCATCGCGGTGGCGATGCAGCAGCTGCCAGCGTTGCGCGACGCACCCGTACACACCGATCTCCCGCTGCACGACCTCATCGAGGTTCGTGCACAGCGCGCGTGGTCGGCCGCAGCAGCGCATGGCGTACCCCTCCGGCGGGATATCGTCGTGCAGATCCGGCGGGAAGCCGCGTGCGGCGTGCGCATCGTGCTACGCAGTGATTCGCAACGCCGGGAGGTCGAACCGCTGCTGCGCCTGGCGGGCCTTGACGACCATATCGCGTTTGTGCGCGCGTCCGACGACATGCCACGGACGCCGGGTGTCACGTCGTTGCAGGCAAGCTACGAGGCGATTGACGCCCGTCTCGCCCGGCTCCGAATCGATCGCGCGCATCGCATCGCCATTGAAGTCGACAGCCGCTCGGCCGGCATCGGCAAAGGCTTTGCCGGGACCAGCCGCACGATATTCTGACAACCCGCAACAGCCGTCGAGTGCGCGCGGTGGCCACGCCTGCGGGTTTCAGCGAACATGAAGGTAGGCGGGCACAATGACAACATCGGCTCCTGCAACGCAATGCACCGGATACGGGAAGCGGCGGAAGTCTGGGCGTACAAGCGGATGGAGGAATGGCTGCTGTTCTTTAGTCGCCAGCGAGGCTCGCATGGCGCGCATGAATTTGAGTTCGCCACGGCCATCTGAAGGCGCTCTTCAGGAGCGCACTGGGAGTAGTCGAATAGCCGATGGGCCATTCGGAAAACCTGTGTTCATCAGGCAGGCCCAGAGAATGCTGTTTTAGGCTCTTTACGAAATAGAGTCGTGTGGCACACCGCTACGTGACTGCGCCCGCTCATCCGCGGCATCTCCGCGCGGATCCGCGGCTAAGTTGTGTATGCCGACCGCCGCCAAACCGCCGGCACCGCGGATGGGCACCGATTCACCGCGGATGCACCACAACACCATTGAGTGCGTGGGGGTGGCACACCGTGGCGTGAGCGAGGGCCTCAATGCGAAGAGGCAGTAGATCCAGTACGGCGCGCGCGGGTTTCGGCATCGCGAAGCGTTCAAGATGGAGACCTCTTTTCACGGCGGCGGATTGGATCTCG
>CANGXK010000027.1 GCA_947457715.1 Gemmatimonadota bacterium | reverse complement strand
GCACGCCTGCACGCGCTCGGGGATTCCACCGAAGTAGTGGTCTTCGAGCTGCTGTCCACGCGGCGGCGCCGCACCCACGAGCGTGCGCGCGGCCATGACGAGGTCGGGGCGCAGGGCGAAGTGCGAGCGGTCGACGATGAAGAATTCCTGCTCGACACCAAGCGTGGTGTTCACGCGCAGCACGCCGCTGTCGCCGATGAGCTCGAGCAGTTCCATCGCGCGGTGCGAGAGCACGTCGGAGCTGCGCAGCAGCGGCGTCATCTCGTCGAGCGCTTCCCCGTTGTAGCCGATGAAGACCGACGGGATGCAGAGGTACTTCACGCCACCGGTCTCGCTGATGAACACCGGCGAGGCCGGGTTCCACGCGGTGTAGCCGCGGGCTTCCCACGTGGCGCGCAGGCCGCCCGACGGGAAGCTCGAGGCATCGGGTTCGGACTGGATGAGCTGCTCACCCGTGAACGTCTCGATGGGGAGCTTGTTCTCGTCGAAGTTCAGGAACGCGTCATGCTTCTCGGCGGTGAGGCCGGTCTGCGGCTGGAACCAGTGCGTGAAGTGCGTGACGCCGCGCGACATCGCCCATTCCTTGATGACCTGCGCCACGACCGGCGCGATCTCGGAGTCGAGCTTTTTGCCGAGGCGGATGGACGCCGCGAGCTTCTTGTAGATGTCCTTGGGCAGCTTGGCGCGCATCTGGCGCAGCCCGAAGGTGTTCATGCCGAACCAGACGCTGGTCGGCTGCAGAATGCCGTTCTCTTCCGGGCGGACGGTGATGCGAACCGGGCGCTGCGTTACTTCGCGCATGGCAGCGACGCGCGAGCCGTTCATGGAGGACATGGCCGTGTGTTTTTGGAGTGGTAGGCGGCGCGCCGGACGTCGTTTGACCGGCTGCACTGCGATTCGTGCATAAGTTGCAGAAATATGTCCGAATCTGGCTCGGAATCCAACCATATTTGGTCGTTTCGTACCATCCCATTTGCGGAATATGCGGGAATTACGGTACAGTCCGCTAAACAGGTGTGTTTGTGCGAACAAATACCGAAATCAATGCGGCTCTCTGCGTCCCCTGCGCCCTCTGCCTCTCTGCGTGATCGGTTCTCGTACGGTCCGGCGCGGAGGAACTGATCACGCGGAGACGCAGAGGGCGCGGAGAACGCAGAGGGTTTGGCGGTGTTGTGTTCGACGGGGTACACTGGGGCATGCGAACTGTTTGTGTTTTTGAACGCGCGCGGCGGGGGGCTGCAATGGCGGCTGTGGTCGCCCTGGCCGCCTGCAGTGGCGGTGATGCGCCGAAGATCGATTCGGCCGCCAGCAAGCCCGCCGTCGCGGTGATGCCGCGGCCGGCTACGCCCAGTGATTCGGCCTGCCCGCGCGACGGCACCTGGAAGCGGTGCGCGCTCGAGGATCGCGTGGTGAAGTCGGGGCTGGCCTTCAAGCCGGCCGGCGACTCGATGAAGGTCGCGTATCTGAGCGTGCCCGGGGTGCGCTACAAGATCGGGCTGACGGCGACGATGGTCGCCTTCTTCTATGCCGATACGGTCGCCGCGGCGAAGGACGTCACGGCACTGGACCGGTTCCGGCTGACGCCACGCGGCGATACGATCGGGGCGTGGAAGTCGGTGCCGAGCGATGTGATCTGGTCGGGAAATTTGGTGGCGGTGCTTTTCGACGCCTCGGCCACCCAGATCGAGCGTATCCGCCTCACGATTACCGCTGGGGCGCCGCAGCCACTCAGCGAAGCCGCCAAGGCGGCGCAAACAGCGGCGGACAGTCAGACCGCGCAGCAGCTGCCCCCGATGCCGTCGCGCTGAGCGATGCCGACGGGGGTACCAGCTCCGGGCGAGCTGGCCGCTCCGGACGCTCTCGGCGAACCCACATTCCCGGGTCGCCGTCTGCATGAAAGCGAGTCGGTACCCGAGCAGCGGCCGGTCGTACCGACGATGGATGGGCGAACGAGGCAGACGGCGGAGCTTGGGCTGGGAAGAACTCCGTCCGGGGGTGGCGCCGACGGCGTCGTCGTAGCGACTCTACAACGATTCAACTGCTCGCGAGACACTGCTCCGGGGAATCCGGGCCGGTCATGAGTGTCCCGTCATCTTCCTTCGGTCAGACATGAGCATTACCACGCTCGACGGGAGTCTCCACCGCGGCTGCGGTGGGCGATACGCCCTGCAGACGGAAACCGTCACCATGCGCATCAGCGGCATGGCGGCGGAAGTCGTGCGCGAGTTCTATCGATGTGAGAAGTGTGCGCACGAAAACCGCACGATCGATCAGCGCGATGTGGCGGAAAAGTCGGCGACCGAGCAGATACGCGCGGCGCATCAGTTGCTGACGGCGAAGGGGATCCGGCATCTGCGCGAGTCGCTGGGGCTTACGATTCCGCAGTTCGCTGAGCTGTGTTACGGCACGCCAAAGGGCATCGTGGAAGGGTGGGAGAAAGGGAAATACCTGCAGAACCGGGACGCGGACGCGTTGATTCGTGGTCTGCAGGACCGCGAGACGCTTGAGAAACGCGCGGCCAAGGCTGGGGTGACGTTGCCGGCGTTGCCGGAGCAGGCGGTGCTTGCGGCTGTCGCGACGGGCGTGCCGGCTGACGATCCGCTGGCGCCGACCGCCTGATTCCGGGGACGCTCCCATCGCGTTGATCATCACCAATGCGCTCACACGTCGCTTCGGCGCCGTAACGGCGCTCGACGGCCTGACGGTCTCCATCGAGCCGGGAATCACCGGTCTCGTGGGATCGAACGGCGCCGGGAAGAGCACGCTGGTGAAGGTCCTGCTTGGGCTGTTGGAGCCGTCGAGCGGATCGGCGACCGTGATGGGCCATGATGTGGAGCGCGATTCTCGCGCGATCCGCTCGCTGGTGGGATACATGCCGGAGCATGACTGTTTGCCGCCCGAGATGACGGCGTCGGAGTTCGTGGCGTTCATGGCGCGATGCTCGGGACTGCCGGCCACTGCGGCGCGTGAACGGGCGGCCGAAGTGCTCCGACATGTGGGGCTGTTCGACGAGCAGCACCGGCCGATGCGCGGCTATTCCACCGGCATGGCGCAGCGGGTGAAGCTGGCGCAGGCGCTGGTGCATGATCCGCGTATTCTCATTCTCGACGAACCGACCAACGGTCTCGATCCTGCGGGTCGTGACGAAATGCTGGCATTGATTCGGCGCACCGGAAGGGTGTTCGGCATTTCGGTGCTGATGTCCTCCCACCTCCTGGGCGAGTTGGAACGCATCTGCGATCATGTGGTGCTGATCGATGCGGGTCGGCTCGTGCGCGCCGAGCGCCTGGGCACCCTGACCGGCGAAACCGGCACCTTGCTGGTGGAAGTGGACGGCAATGTGGATGCCTATTGCGCGGCGCTGGTGACCCACGGGCTCGTGGCGCAGCGCGACCGGCTGCGCGTGCTCGTGGAGTTACCGAACGGCGATGATGCGGAAAGCGCTGCGCGCGTACTGCAGGCGTACGATGTGGTTCGCGATGTGGCGGTCGCTACCGGTGTCGGGCTGCTGCGCCTCGAGCGTCGCCGTGGACATCTCGCAGACTTGTTCGCCGGATCGATGTCATGAGTGCTCCCGGCGTGGTTGTGAACGACACGGCGATTCATGACGTCGGCTATCGCCGCTACGAGGGCCCGCGCGAAGGTGTGCGCGGGGCGTGGCGAGCGCTGTTCGGGCAGGGATTCCGGGCGATGTTCGGACTGGGGCGTCCGCTCAAGTCGAAGGCGGTGCCGGCGTTCGTGTTGGCGACCACGATGCTGCCCTGTCTTGCCACGCTGGCCGCGTCGTCGGCCACCGAGGGGCAGCTGCCGATCATGTATGGCAATCTGATCGAATCGCAGCTCATCCTGTTCGTCCTTTTCGCCGCGGCGCAGGCGCCGGAGCTGTTCAGTCACGATCAGCAGCATCGGGTCTTGCCGCTGATTCTCACCCGCGACGCGACGCGCGATGTATACGCCAGTGCGCGGATCGCCGCGGTGTTGTGCGCGTTGTTGGTGGTATGCGCCGCACCACTGCTGTTGCTGTACATCGGGGAGATCGGCATTGCCGCTGACCCGGCGTCGGCGTTCCGCCAGATGTGGCCGAAGGCCGGACCGGTGCTGCTGCAAGCGACGCTCACCGCGTGGGTGGTCGGCGGTGTCGGCGCGGCGATGGCGTCGATGACGGCGCGCCGAGGATACGCGACGGCGTCGGTGATCGGGGTCTTTCTCGTAGCTGCGGCGATTGCAACCGGACTCGATGATCTGGCCGGCATCTCGGCCGATGCCTCGGAGTTCGTGGATCCGCTGCGCTCGCTGCACACGATGGCGTTGCTCCTGTTTGACGAGAAGAACCGGGCGATGGCGCTCTCGCCGCCACCGCGACTCTGGATCTTGGCCGGCATGGCACTGTCGGTCGGATCGGCTGGCGTCCTCGCCACGTTCTGGCGCCTGCGTCGGGTGCGCGTATGAGCGACGTCTCCATGGGAACGGTTTCCCTGAGTGGCGCCACGGTGCCGCTGGCGTTCGATCGTGTGTCCCACTGGTACGGTGATGTGGTGGCGGTGAACGACGTGACCTGTTCGATCGACGCCGGCATTACCGGATTGCTCGGTCCGAATGGCGCGGGCAAGAGCACGATGCTGCAGATGGCAGCCGGCCTGCTCGCGCCGTCGAGCGGTACGGTGTGCGTGTTCGGGGCGTCTTCACTCGCGCGGCCGTCGATCTTCCGCCACGTGGCGCTGGTACCGGAACGCGAAGCGCTGCCGTCGATGTTGTCGGCGCGCGCGTTCGTGGAGGCGCGCGCGGTCCTGCTGGGTTTGCGCGATCCGAAAATGGCCGCGTTGCGTGCCCTGACCACGATGGAGATGGACACCGTGGCCGATCGCAAAGTGGGTGGATTCAGCAAGGGGATGCGGCAGCGCACCAAGCTGGCGGCCGCGCTGGTGCATGAGCCCACGCTGCTGCTGCTCGATGAGCCGTTCAACGGACTCGACCCGCGTCAGCGCATGCATATGATGCGACTGCTGGAGGAGCGCGCCGGTGAAGGCACGGCGGTGTTGCTCAGTTCACACATCCTCGAGGAGATCGAGGGTGTGGCGTCGCGCATTCTGGTGATGCTGTCCGGGCGTCTCGCGGCGAATGGCGATCCTCGCATGCTGCGTCGCATGATGACCGACCGGCCGCATACGGTCCGTATCCGTTCCACGAACGATCGCGCGCTGGCGTCGGCACTGCTGTCGTCGCCGACAGTGATGGGGGTCGATGTCGAGGTCGATGCGTTGCTGGTGCGGGCGGCCGATTACACCGGGTTCGCGCATCACGTGGGCGTGGTTGCGCAGCAGGCCGCGATCACCCTGCTCGAAGTGCAGCCGACCGACGAGTCACTGGAGCACGTGTTCGCGTACCTGGTGGCCCGATGAGCGTGGCGTACGGTCGCATTTCGCCGTGGGCCACCGCGCGGGTGTTGGTGCAGCTCGCATGGGCCCGCACGTTTTCCGTCACCCTGGTGGCTGCTGTGAGTGGCCTCTTGCTGCTGCCGGTGCTCTTCGCGCTCGCGTTCGCGTCGCGTGGCAGTCTAACCGGAGATCCCGTCGCGTTTCTCGTGCAGCGCTACGACACGCTGGTGTGCGGCCTGGCCATGCCGCTCATCGGGTTGCTGCTGGGCACGAGCGCTTTCAGTGCAGAGATTGAGGACGGCACGCTGCTGTATCTCGTGACGACGACGACCCCGCGCTGGTGGATTGTCTGCGTGCGCGTGATGTACGCGTCGACCATGACCGGACTGCTGTCCGCGTTTGCGGTGTGGAGCACCGGCGCCATCGCCACGGCCGGCAGCAACCCCGAGCACGTCACGACGGCGTTCACGGTGGCGGTGCTGTTCGGTGGCACGATCTACGCCGCACTCTTCACGGCACTCGCCCTGCTCACACGCCGTGCGCTGGTGGCCGGCTTGGTGTATGTGCTGTTCTGGGAAGGCGCGCTCAGTCGCATCTTCCCCGCACTGCACTATCTGAGCGTGCGGCAGTGGACGCTGGCCGTGGCCTCGTCGCTGACGGAGTCGTCGGATCAGGCGCTGCAGGATGGCCCATCGCTCGCCGCATCATTGATCGGCGCGGCGCTGCTGGTCGTGCTGTCGGTGTATATCGGCGGGAGACAGTTGCAGCGACCGCGAATGCAGCGATGACGGCGCAGTAGGGGGGAGGAAGAACGGGGGCTTTCTCCTCCGTACGCCTTACTTTGCTTTCAGCGCTGCCTGCAACTCAAGATCCGGGATCGCTTTGCGCAGCACGTGGTCGATCTGCGTGAGTCGCGCGGCCGGGGATCGTTCCGCCAGCAGGCGATACCGGTTGTTGAGGTCGAGATCGATCATCGCCCCGATGCTCCACGCGACTTGCGCAGCATCATCGGGGAGTACGGGGAGCGGATCGGTGTCGCCGTTCAAGGTGCGCACGGCCTGCACGACGCGCTTGAAGTTGGCGATCACTTCGTCGGCGGCGACGGCGAGTGCCACCGGTGCGTCGCCGGCTTCGTCGGAAACGATGGTGCCGGTGGCCATATGGTATGGGGCCTCGTGCTCGACGAACGCCGTGAGTGCGAAGCGTTCGCGGCCCGTCACGATGATATTGGCGCGACCGTCGGGCATCACTTCGGCGTCAGTGACCTCGGCCACGCAGCCCATGCGCCCCACCGGCAAATCCCGTTCGGCGACGCCCGGTATCGCGGGGATGATGCCGAAACGCCCATTGCCCTCGCGCACATCGGCCAGCATCTGCCGATAGCGCGGTTCGAAGAGGTGCAGGGGCAGCAGGGTGCCAGGGAAGAGCACCACACCCAGCGGAAAGACGGGGAGCAGGAGATCGGTCACGGCGGAAATCTCTAGCGAAAGCGCGTCGTACGCTCCACGGCGTGACGATGCGAGCGGAATCCGTCGCCGGCACCGCGTCCGAGAGCCACCAGTGCGGTGATGGTCGCCGTGGCCGGGATGTCGAGAAGCGTCTTCACGCGGTCGGGCTGAAAGCCGAGCATGGGTGACGTATCGAAGCCTTCCGACTTGGCGATGAGCAGCAGATAGCCGAGCGCGATGTTGGCCTGCCCATTGGCCCAAATGGCACGGGCCTCCAGGGACTTGGCGCCGCAGTTCTTTTCGAGCATAGCGATCGTGTCGGCGCGCTTGTCAGGGGTAAGGTCGGGATGCACGACGTCGCCGAGGTTGGCCATGGTGTCTTCCATGTCGGCGTATAACGCGATCACCACCGGCGCTTCACCGACCTGCTTTTGCCCGTAGGACGCCTCTCGAAGCTCGTTCTTGACGGCCTGGTCGCGCACCACGATGAAGCGCCACGGCTGGAGATTGTGGGCCGAAGGGGCGCGGCCGGTGAGTTCGAGGAGCGAATGCAGCTCGCCGTCGGTGATGGGGGTGTCGAGGTACGACCGGACCGAGTGGCGCGCCATCGCGGCGTCCGCGGCGGAGAGGCGTCCGGCGGAGCCGGGGTTCTCTGCGGTGAGCAAGGCGGTGGCAGCAGCGTCTTTGGGAAGCATCTCGGTCAAGTCCTGTTGGTTGACATGGTTCGTTGTAGCACATGGTCGTGCGAAAACATCGGCAAAGTCAGTTCCCGGGACAGTTCCGGCGGACACCCTGGAGCAGGACGGCCAGCTGTGCGCGTTCGCTGTCGGTGAGCCCGTCGAACACGGTTAACTCGACCTTTCTCACGGCCGGGCCAGCGCTTTGAAGCAGATTCTCGCCATTCTCGGTGAGTTCGGTATGCACAACTCGCCGGTCCTTTTTATCGCGCTTACGCGCCACTAACCCAGCACTATCGAGTCGGTCGAGCATTCTGGTCACATCAGGCCCCGGCGCCGCCAGGTACTTGCCCAATTCACTGCATCCAGCGCCGCTCTTGCCGTGGCGCCCGATCACCTGCAGGAGCTCGAATTGCGCCGCGGTCACGCCGAACGGCTCAAGCGCCCACGCCATGGCCCGCTCGACATGAGCGGCGGCGGTGCGCAACGCATGCACCATGGACGCAGTGGTCGCGGTCATGGGCGATTCGTGTGGTGGCTGTTCAAGCGCGGCCGAAGCGTTCATGGAGCCAATCTATCTGTTAAAACAAACATTGTCCATCCAACACAATGCGGAACGGGTGCGGGTTGCTACCACTGGTGGGGCGAGGTCGATACATTGCCCTTCTGCCTGTGTAACGCGGGCACGGCGCCGTCGCCAAGTGGTAAGGCAGGAGACTGCAAATCTCCCACCGTCGGTTCGATTCCGACCGGCGCCTCTGGATACTGCAGTACTGGGGTTTGGGTTTTGGGTTCTGAGTCGAACGATGCGGGCGGCTCCCTTTTGGAGCCGCCCGCATAGTTTTTAGGCTGCCGGGTGAGGCTACTCCCAGTAGGCGGTGAAGTCGTAGTACGCGGCGCCGGACCTCGAGTCGTTGATCCGGATGATCGCGGTGTAGCCGTTCCATGAACTTGGCTGCTGCACCACGGCGATGCTGCCACGACCCGAACGTTGGTCGATGCGCAGGTTCACGTTCCGGTTCGGGAGTCCGCCCCCGCGCATGTTCGAGTTCACGTCGCTCACGCGGATGCCGCTGCGGGTGATGGCGTCCGCTCGGCGGCCGGCGATCTGGATCTCGACCACGTCATCGACGCGTCCGCTCCAATTCAGCGAGCCGCCTCCGCCGTACTGGGTGTTGCCCCCGCGACCCCATCCCCCACCATGGCCGATCTTGCCACGGTCATTGTCGCGGCGGTCGTAGACGTCGTCGCGATCCCTGCGATCGTCGCGGTCATCGTATCCGTTGCGGTCATCCCAATAGGCGGTGATCCGATAGTTGTCGGCCCCGCCTCGCGGATCGCGCACGCGCAACACGGCCTGATACCCGTTGCGGGCCGAGGGCTGCTCGATCACATCGACGTCTCCGCGTCCATCGTTGAGACGCACCAAGACAGTGCCGCTGTTGCGGGGCAGCGCCGAGGTCACCCGCGCCCGGTTGGGCAGCGAGGCATCGAAGCCGCGCGTGCGCACATCGCGTCCGCGGACGACGATCAGCACTTCGCGATCGACGCGACCGGTCCAGGTGAACAGCGCGCGGTCGGCCCGGCCAACGGACGCCCGCGAGGCGACGGCCTCGATCACGGAGAGTGGGGTGTCGGCCTGCGGCAACGGCAAGGCGCCAGCCTGTGACGCGGCGACAAGGAGCCCCGCAAGCACGGGCATGGTGACAGCAGACTGGCGGACACGAGATGAGGGCGAACGATGCAGCGTCATGTGCTCCTCCAAAGAGCGGTAGTCGCTGTCATGTAGGGCATCAGCGGTGCCACGGACATTCGGGCCGGACGGTGCCCCCGCGAGATGTGTCACAATCGACGCAAGTGCATGTCGGTGCGGCCGTTGGGTTGTCTAGTGCACCATGGCGACCGGGCCCGTCCCGAGCAGTGCTGGATGCTTCCGTCTCCAAATTAGGACAGTTGCTGCCGTGTCCACAGGACGATGTCTGGAGCGCCCCGCGGCCTCCGACTACGAGGGACTGGCGGTGCGGAACATGGCGCGCCCGATGCGCCGGACCCAGCCGATTCTCGGCGCTTGCGGCACGTCGTGGCTCACGGAGAACTCGTCGGGCCGATACGTGTGAATGGCCCGCTGCGCGTGGGCGAGCACGGTGCGCACCTGCTCTTCGGAAAGCGGTTCGAACGGTTTGAACTGGAACGGGTGGCGTCGCGCTTCATCGGCGAAGGCGTGCATGGCCGACCATTCGCGCGAGAGCTTGGGCATCAGTTCGAGCACGCTCGCCAGCAGCAGTTTCGGACTGGGCTGCTCGCCGAACGAGTAGGCGAGATAGCGGTCCTGCGCGAGGCGCCAGAAGGCGTCGGTGGCTTCGTTAATGCTGACGGCATCGTATTCGAGGGCCGTGCACATGAGGCCCCACAGCACATGCTGCTCCCGTCCGGACATGTTGCGTGTGGGCGACTCGGGTGCCTTGTGCCAGTGTCGCAGAAATCCGCGACCGAGGACGTAGCCGGTGGGAAACCCATGGCGCCACATGCGCAGGTTCAACTCTGTCCACTCGCCCCAGAACTGGCGGCGTGGATTGAACCCGCCGATCTCGGCGAAGAGCCGGCGGTATCCGGCAACCATCATGCCCTGCACGGGCATGTAGCGAATGCCGTCGACGTCGATGGACGGCGTCGAGTCGCGCGGCTTGAATCGCGTCACCGTGTCTTCCTCATACGAGGGCAGTCCCACGATGCCGAGCGGGGTGGAACGCAGGGCGTCTTCGATGCTGCCGATGATGTCACCGTGGACCGTGAGGTCGTCATCGATGAACGCCATGAGCGGCGTGCGGCAGACGGCGAGCTGCATGCGACGACCGCTGCCGATCGATGGTTCATTGGCATTCACATAGACGCGAATGGGCAGCGACGGAGCCATGGCGCGGATGCGCTGCTCGATGGCCAGCGGCTCTTCTTCGGTTGCAGCATTGAACACCACCACCACTTCGACGCGCTCGGCGGATGGGATCTGCGCCATCGACTGTAGCAGCCGCGCGAGATACTCGACACGCGACGGAATTGTGAGCAGCGTAAACGTCCAGCCCGGCCCGCTGGGGGCTGGGGTCGCGCCTCGTCGCTTCGCGGGCGGTCTGGCGCGGCTCATGTCACGAGCTCCCGCAGTCGGCTCAGCATTTCCAGCCATCCTCTCGCTCCTTCGGTGTCTAACACGACTGCATGGGGAATGGCCGCGAGTACCGGATGCGGACCGCGTCCGGGATTGCGAATGACGAAGGCGAGGTCAGCCTTTTGCAGCAAAGAAACGTCATTCTCTTCATTGCCGACGGCGATCACGATTGGTGATACACCGCACACGATTCTGAGGTGCCGAAGCAGCGTCAACGCCGTGCCCTTCCCGGAACCGTCGGCCAGAGTGAGCCAGCGTCCGCCTCGACGCAACTGCAGCCCGCGGGCTGCCGCAAGCGTGCGGGCTGATGCAATCTCGTCTCCCGTCAGTCGCGTGGGGTCGAGCAAGAGCGAGTGATGGCGGGCCTGCAGTGCGCGACGAATGGCTCCGGGCGTGTGAAAGCCGAGCTCATGCAATGCTGATCGCGTAAAGCGTGAGGCGTCGGCGCGGTCGACGCTCTCGACATCGGCCATCAACTCCCGGAGGACACTCGCGGACCGGGCCTGCGTCCATACGCGCAACCGCCGGCGTCCGTACCGGCGCTCTCCATCGTGGCGAGGTATCGCGGCGTCAGCGGGCAACGTCGTGGTCTCGTCGAGGGCCAGGATGGCCCCGTCTTCGGCGATGCAGGGTCCGCGCATGCCAAGCACCCGCTGCAGCACCATGAGCTCGTCGAGCGTGCGACTCGACGCGAAGGCGACCTCGCAGCTGGCGACACTCGCGCCGAGCGTATGAATTGCACGGCGCCATTCGGGAGCACCGTACGGGAGCCGCGCCTCGCCGTCGAGCAGCGTGCCGTCGATGTCAGTGGCAATGAGGAGTGCACTGTGGCTGGAGAGCATCAAGCGGGGTTGAGGCGGACATGGTGCGAGCAGGAGGGCGCCGATGGTGCCGCCAATGAGCAGCAGGCTCCCATGCCCACCTAAGGCGCACCGAGCGGCAGTAGTACGCCGTGTGCCAAGGCGGCGATGAAGTGAGACATGGTAAGCCCATGCCGTCGCCGCTGACGCCTACACAGAAGGAAGAGGGCAATCAGGCCATCCAAGGATTGCCATGAGCGTACAGGTCAGCGGCAGCGCACCGCTCTTGTGCCAAATGGGTCTGGTACGCTCATCCGTACCCTGGAGAGGCGTAGGAAGCACGCCTTTCCGGGGAAAAGTCCGACGGGTATCTCGCGGAATACGGATCACCGCGTGATGCGCGTGATAGGATGAGGACTTTGGTGCCGACGCGGCATCCGTCGCACGCGGTCGCGGATGGCTGCGGTAGAGTATACACGGTCGGCGAACCTGCGGGTGCGATCGGTGAACCACCGCTGGGCGGGTGGGTAGACGTTCGGGCGCGCTTCATTTCCGCTACATTGCCCGTCGCCATGAATATTCTGACGTGACATCGAACCCACAGCGGTCCTCTCGGCCGGTGCTTGCGGCATTGGCCGTGGCGCTGGTCAGCCTTGTTGCAACGGCGCATCAGGCGCATGGGCAGACACCGGGGCAAACACCCTCGGCAGCACCCGCCCGCGGCCGCCAAGGGTGGCGCGATGCGTTGGCTGACTCGCTCGTGCGCCGCGCGATCGATCGACGCAGCGTGCAACTCGCCGACAGCACCTTGTTGAGCTACTCGGCCAGCGCGCACGGATTCCTGGCCTTTCTCGCGCAGTTCGGCGAAGGTGTGATCATCCCACCCAAGGTGGTGCAAAGCGAGGAGCTGCAGCTGTCGATCGCTTGGTGGCAACCGGGGCGCAGCGCGCAACGACTGGTGGGTCGTCGTGACACGACGCTGCTGCCGGCCGACGTGGGCTATTATCGCGATCGCTACAGCGTGGTGCTCGACAACCTGCCCGATCGCATTCGGCTTGGCGATGGGCAGGATGTTCGTGACGTGCCGCATCCTTTGGCGCCGTTGGCGATGCGCTCGTACGAGTACGCGATGGGCAGTGCGCTGCGCATTCGCATACCCGGTCGTGAGATCGTCGTAGATGAAGTGAAATTTCGTCCGCGCGATGCGGCGCAGCCCGCCGCCGTGGGCTCGGTGTACCTCGATCGGGAAACCGGCGCGGTCGTGCGATTGTCGATGACGTTCACGCGGGCCGCGATCATCGACAAGCGCATCGAAACGCTGGTGGTTACGCTCGAGAATGGTCTGGTGCGTGAGCGGTACTGGCTGCCGCGCCGGCAAGAGGTGGAGGTCTCTCGCGGCAGCACATGGTTCGATATCCCAGCGCGCGGCATCGTGCGCGGGCGCTGGGAGATCTCGGGCTACACGGTGAACGAACGGATTGCGCAGAGCACGATGCTGTTGCCGCGGTGGAGTGCCGCGCCGCGCGATTCGGCCAAGGCGTACCCGTTCACGGGTCGCGTGATCGATGCGTTGCCGCCGGAAATTCAGATCGCGAGCAGTGAAGAAGTGGTGCGTGCGCGCGTGCAGGCCGAGGCGGCGATCCGCAGTTCGATGCTCTCGCGCCCTACGACCGCGTCGGTGACGGGTCGGGGCATCAGCGATCTCGCGCGCTTCTCGCGCGCCGAGGGGCTGGCCCTCGGTATCGGCGCATCGCATCGCAGCAGCCTCGGCGTGCAGGTGGGCGGTCGCGTGCGCTACGGACTGGGTGATGAGCAGCTGAAGGGGCAGCTGGCAATCGGTCCCGTGCCCGCATTCGGACGCACGCCGTTGATACAGCTGTTCGCCGAGCGCGATTACCGCGATCTCGCATTCGCCGAACGGGCGGGCGTGACGAACTCGCTGGGGGCGGCGCTCTTCGGCAGCGACTACACCACGCAGGTGGACACGCGCGCCATCGGTGTGCTGTGGCGCCGCAAGCCCACGAGTGCCTTCACGTGGCGCCTCGCGTACGAGCGCGACCGTCCATTGTCGGTGCAGGCGTCGTCGGTGTCAGGGCAGTTCGCGCCCACGCTCGCGGCGTGGGAGGTCGACGGCGTGCGGGCCGAGGTGCAGGGCACGGGTGGTTGGGTTGGGGCCGATGAACGCGGCGCTCGCGGGAACTGGTCGTTGCAGGCGAGCGCCGGTTCGTATGAACGGAACGAGACGCTGGTGGCCCGCGCGCAGGGATTGGTGCAGATCACGAAGCCGTTGGGGCACGATCGGGCGCTCTTTCTGCAGACGTTCGGCGGCGTGGCCGGTGGGCGCGACTTGCCACCGCAGTGGCTGATCTTCGCTGGCGGCCCGTGGTC
>CANGXK010000026.1 GCA_947457715.1 Gemmatimonadota bacterium | reverse complement strand
TGCGCGACAGCACCGCCGATAGGATGACGGGACCAACGGTAACCGTGTTCGCCATCGCGTCGAACCCGGTGCCGTGAATCGTGACGTCAGTCGGCTGTCCCTCGCGCACCACGATGGGCTCAGGGGAGACTTCGAGCACGGTAACCGGAAGCACAGAAGCCGCCGGCGCCGAGCGACGGCAGCTCGCGCCGAGCACCAGCACCAGCACCGGCAAAACCCAACGCGGACGACGGCCAAGCGAGATACGGCCAGGGGCAGGACGAATCATGGCACCTCAAGTGAAGACGCGGCCATCCGGTCGCATGCTGCTTGACGTTAGCGAGCCGTACATGGAGAACGCCACCGTCCCCCCGCTTTTCCAATTCTCAAGCGGTTGTTGTTGCAGTGCTCCGCGTCCTTCGCGAACTCCGCGCCCTTCGCGTCGAGCAGTTGCTGTTCACGGGCGGTCGGTTCGAAGCGCAAACAGCCTGACGCGAAGGACGCGAAGACCGCGAAGACCTGCTTTAAAAAGGAGGAGCGGCTACACCCGTCGCCAGAAATCCGAGTACTTCAGGGTATACAGCGACGCCAGAATCAGCACGACCGCCGAACAGGCGATGGCATACGGGGCCGTGATCGCGCGGGCCAGGGCGCCGATGGCGAACGAGCCGAGTGCCTGGGACAGCCCCACGAACACGAGACTGTAGAAAGCCATCAGGCGTCCGCGGTACTTCTCCTCCACCAGCAGTTGCAGCACCCCGTTGGAGAGGGCGTTGAAGGTGATCATGGCCAGTCCGGTGGCGAAGAGCACCACGTACGCCATCGCCAGCGTGGTCGTGTAGGCGAAGCCCAGCAGCAGCGTGGGGAAGGCCAGCCCCGCCGTCATCAACACCCGCCCCTTGTTGGCCGCGTGCGAGATCGGCCCGGCCACCAGCAACGCGCCCAGCAGCCCACCCACGCCCACCGTGGCCAGCAGGGTGCCGTACCCGCCGGGCCCGAGCCCCAGCTGGTCGCGGGCGATCACCGGCATGAGCGTGAGGAACGGACCGCCCAGCACCGCCCCCACCGTGACCAGCGCCAGCAGGTCGCGCACCGGACCCGGCTTCGCCAGATGCCGCAGGCCCTCGGCCGCCCCTGCCGTGCTCCGCTCCAGCAGCTCGTGCACGCCGGTCACCGTAAAACGTACCGTGTCCGTGATCGTGGGCTGGGCGAGCCTGATGCGCAGCAGCCCCCAAAGCACCGCCACGAAGCTCAGCGCATTCAGGCCGAAACACCAGGCGATGCCGAAACGGGCGATCACTAGGCCGCCGATGGCCGGGCCCACCACGCGGGCCAGATTGAATCCACTGGAATTGAGGGCGATCGCCGGCTGCAGATCGTCGCGCCCCACCAGCTGGATGATCATGCTCTGGCGGGCGGGGATCTCCACCGCGCTACACAACCCCTGCACGAAGGCGAGCACCAGCAGAATCGGAATCGACACATGGCCGGTGATGGTCACCAGCCAGAGCACCGCCGCCTGCGCCAGCAGGATGCTCTGTGTCACTCGCACGAGGCGCAGCTTGTCGCCATGATCCACGAAGGCGCCGGCGTGCATGGAAAAGAGCACGATCGGGATGGCGCCCACCGACGCCACGAGCCCCACCACGAAGGCGCTGTCGGAGAGCTGAAGCGACAGCCAGCCCAGGGCCATCGTCTGCATCCACGAGCCGACCTGCGACATCGTCTGGCCCACCCAGAAGATCCGGAAATTCCGGTGACGGGTGAGGACGCGGAAGGGGTTTGAGGAACGAGCGGCCGTTGGCATGCGTAGACACAGTCTAGTGACGTCTTAAGCTCGGAGAGCGGTCGATGCGGTTCCACACGTACACCAAGTTCAATCCACAGCTGGCTGACGCCGTGGATCTGCAGTCCCTGCTCGATCAGCTCGCCGATTTCCTGCTCCAGTCCGGCTTTGCCGGCGGTGAACAGGGGCATTGGGGGGCCGATCAGGGCGAGGGCGACCGCTCCGTCGACTCGCTCAAAGACGCCATTCTCCGGGCGCTGATCGAGAGCGGGCAGATCACGCCCGAAATGCTCTCAGCGCTGCGCGGTGAGGGGGACGAGGTGTCGGAGGAGAAGCTGGCCGAGCTGCTGGACGGGCTGGTGCAGCGCCTCATTCAGGACGGCTTCCTGACCACCGACAACCCGGGATCCGTGCCGGCCGGGCATCAACCGGTCACCGGCAAGGGCTCGATCGCGCAGGCGGCGGCCAAGGACGTCCAGTTCAATCTCACCGACAAGGGCACCGACTTCCTCGGCTTCAAGACGCTGCGGCACCTGCTCGGCTCCTTCGGCAAGTCCAGCATCGGCAGCCATGACACGCCGCAGCTGAGTACCGGCATCGAGTCGGACTCGTGGAGCAAGCCATACGAGTTCGGCGACACGCTCAACCTTGACGTGCCGGCCACGCTCTCGAATGCCCTGGCGCGCAACGGCAACCTCGACGTGCCGATCGATCTCGACTACAGCGACCTCATGGTGCGACAGTCGGAGTACCGGTCGAGCTGTGCCACGGTGCTGATGCTCGACTGTTCGCACTCGATGATCCTGTACGGCGAGGATCGCTTCACGCCGGCCAAGAAAGTGGCGTTGGCGCTCACGCACCTCATCAAGACCCAGTTCCCCGGCGACACGATCCGTGTGGTGCTCTTCCACGACTCGGCCGAGGAGATCCCGATCGCCACGCTGGCCAAGTGCCAGGTGGGGCCGTACCACACCAACACCGCCGAGGGGCTCAAGCTGGCGCGGCGGATCCTGATGTCGCAGAAGAAGGACATGCGACAGATCATCATGATCACCGACGGCAAGCCATCGGCACTCACCATGCCCGACGGCCAGGTCTACAAGAACTCGATGGGGCTCGACGGCTACGTGATTGCCGAGACGTTGCGCGAAGTGGCGGCCTGTCGGAAGAGCGGCATCATGATCAACACGTTCATGCTGGCCCGCGACCGCGCGCTGGTCGAGTTCGTGAAGCGGATGAGCGAGATCAGCCGTGGCAAGGCGTACTTCACGAACACGATGAGCCTGGGACAGTTCGTGCTGATGGATTTCCTGCGGAAGAAAACGAAGCGGGTCAGCTAGAGTAGCGGACCCGTCTGATCACCGTGAGCCGATGCGGAACACCATCACCGGAACGGTCAGCACCATGATGCGGATGTCCTCGCCGAGGGATTGCCGTTTCATATACTGGATATCGAAGTACACTTTGCGCCGCACATCGTCCAGGCAGGAATCGTAAGGGTTCGAGACCTGTGCAAGGCCGGTGATACCGGGCTTCACACGCTGTCGGACCGGGTACTCGTTGATCTGTTCGCGCAGTCGCACGAAGATTGATGGGCGCTCGGGGCGCGGACCGACGATGTTCATGTCACCGCGAATCACGTTCAGGAGCTGCGGCAGCTCATCGATACGCGTTTTGCGCATGAACGTGCCGATCGGCGTGACACGATCGTCGTCTTGGCGGGCCCAAACCGCTTGCCCGTTCACTTCGGCATCCTCGCGCATCGAGCGGAACTTCAGGATCGTGAACGGGCTGCCGCCGAGGTCTTCCCAACGGCGTTCATTCAGGGAACGCGTGGAGTTCCAGCGGCGATCGAGGCCAACGCGCACCTGGGTGTACAGCACTGGCCCGCGCGAGGTGAGCCGGATCAGGATCACGGTTACTAGCATGACCGGCGAGGCGAGGAGCAGCATGACGGTGGCAATCACGCAGTTGAAAACGCGCGAAACGGTTTCCGAGCGCGGCCTGGGCTCGAAATCATCGCGCGGTCCGCTGGCGGTTGACGTCGGCTGATCGCCAGCATCAGATGTGGACGGTGCGACCTGCTCGAGTGTTGACTGTCGTGCACGCGCCGAAATCACGCGCGCACCATTGGCAAACGGGAAGATCGAGGAAGACGAATCCATAAGGAGAGTTCAAGCGAAAAGTGTTTCCAACAGCGCTGGTGGGTTGCGCCAGCGCTCAGCGATTCCGATTCATTTCTCATCAAGCGTTCAGGCAATTTCCTCGCCACGGCGGGCCGTGGCCGCGCACGAAGACTCGTTCGAAACAGGCAGGCCCAGCGTTGGCCGACACGAGGCGAGTAAGTTCCACACCGGCAGTATCTTAGGAGATGCCAACGAAAGGGCTGCGCGGTCCGCGGGGGATCGGTTCTCACCCGTTGAGTGCCTCGCGACCCGCGCCAGACGCGCGCCCGACACGCAGCGACTGCCGGTCTGGTTTCCGTTTTGCCATGATTTGCCGTTGCGTCTACGCCACAACACCGGCGGTTTCGCGGCAGGAGATTCCCAGCGCAACGCATCGCCTCCCTCAGACACCCGACCGGCGTTCTCCCTGCTGGAACAATGCCGAGTGCTGGACGCGTGCAGGATTCGGGGGTCATCCAAGCGGCCATCGTATTGCCATCAGCGCCCCCCAGTCGTCCGCACAGTAAGCGCCCCCCGTTTCACGGCCCCTCGACTTCTTGCCACTCGGCGTCGCTCGGGGAGAGTGCCCCCCTCACGCTCTTCGACGATGACGTCTCGCGATCATGGGTTCGGAATCATCTTTCCCCACGCTGCCGGCGCGGGGTTTGCCATGCGGACGCTCGAGCAGGCGTTCCGACAGCTCGGGGAGACGCTGGCGCAGAGTGCCAAGAATGTTCATGTCATCTTCGGTGAGGCATCAAGCCTCGATACGGAATCGCGAGAAGGCCCCGTCGAAACGTTCGCATGGGGGAGCCAGACGCCTGAGGCACTGGAGCGGCTGGCGAGCTGGATCCGACGGCATCGAATCGAGACGATCTTCGGGCTTGACCTGCCGGTCTCGAGTGGTGCCTATCCGATCATGCGGCGCGCCGGAGTGCGCGGCATCGTTTCGTACTGGGGAGCGCCCATGAGCAGCATCAATCACGGCGCAAAATTGCTCGCGAAACGCTGGCAGGTCGCGATGGCCGCCGATGGACCGGATCACTACATCTTCGAATCCGAGGCCATGCGAGCTACCGCCGTTGCCGGCCGGGGCATCCCCGCATCGGCCACATCGGTGGTGCCGACCGGAATCGACCATGTGCGCTTTTGCCCGAGTGCCTCACCCTCGTCCCATGCCCACGCAGTGTTCGGCATTCCGACCGACCGACATATCGTGATCTACAGCGGACACTTCGAAGCGAGGAAAGGGGTCGCGGTGTTGATCGAATGCGCGCGCCACCTCGTCCTCGATCGCCAGTTCACGCAGCTGCATTTCCTGCTATGCGGGAACCGCGGCAATGAGGCTGATGTTTTTGCGCAGCGCCTGCGAGGAACACCGGCGGAAGAGTTCGTTACGTTCGCCGGCTATCGCTCCGACATCGTGCAGTTGTACCAGTCGGCATGGGTGGGGTGCATTGCTTCGACTGGATGGGATTCGTTCCCGATGTCGGCGCTGGAAATGCAGGCGGCTGGCTTGCCGATCTTCGTGTCGGCGCTCCAAGGCATCCCGGAGACGATCGACAACGGCCGGACTGGATTCTCGTTTCCGCCGGGCGATCACGTCACACTGGCGCAACGGCTGCTCGATCTTGCGGCGGACGAGCCCGCGCGGACAGCGATGTCGCGCCAGGCGACCGATTGGATCTCCAATGGATTCACGCGCGAACACCAATATCGTTCGCTGCTCGAGGTCACGCGCCAGGTCATGCTGCGCTGTCAGACGCCGTGGCACAGAGTCGATGCGAACGGAGTGGTCGAGCGGTGACGCCCGCTTACACTGCGGCGACTTCGGACTCCTGATCACTCGAAGCCAGCAGGCGCTGAAACTCCGGCGACTGCCTGAGCATCACGTCGTAGGGACCGGCTCCCACGAGTCGTCCGCGTTCGAGCACCACGACATGATCGGCAGCCTGGATCGTCGAGGCGCGGTGCGCGATCATGACCACCGTTTTCTCGCGACGGAGCATCAGCAACGTGTCGATGATCTCCCGTTCGGTAATGGCATCGAGTGCACTCGTTGCTTCATCCATGATCAGCAACTCGGCGTCCTTGTAAAGTGCACGCGCGATGCCGACCCGCTGTCGCTGGCCACCACTGAGAAGGCTGCCATACTCGCCGACACGCGCATTCTTGCCTTCCGGCTGCGCATCCGCGAATTCGCGGACGCTCGCGCGCTCGGCCACGGATCGCAGCTTCTCGTCGTCGATCGGGGGCGGCGAGCCGAACGCGATGTTGGCGGTGATCGAGTCGTCGAGCAGGAAGATGTTCTGGGCGACATACCCGAGTCCCTTGCGCCAGCGGGTGGGCATGGTGTCCACGGGCACGGCACCAACCGAAATCCGACCGGAGAGAGGCGTCAGAAGACCCAACAGGAGATCTGCAACGGTGCTTTTCCCGGCGCCCGATGATCCGACAATCACCGTGAGGGCGCGCGGCGGAATCACGAAGGACAGCGCGCTGACGACATCAACGATTCCCTCCGGATAGCGAAAGGTCACCCCGTCAAACGTGATCGGATGATCCGCCGGGCTCGGAAGGACGCCTTCCGCATCAGGTGGATGGAAGGCGCTTCGTCCTTCGGAGATCGCGGGTCCGATGATGTCCATGACGGACGCATTCGCTCGAATCTGTGCCGCGGCCTTGAAAATCACCTGCGCGGCCGGCATCAGGCGGTATCCGGCCATACCATAGAGGCTCAAGAGCCCGACAATCTGCTGGGGTTCGCGGGCAGATCGGAGCAGGAAGATTCCGAGGGCGAGGAGCGCACAAAAGGCGAGCGACTCGAGCGCGAAACGGGGCAGTTCGGCCAGCAACCCGACCATGACGTTCGCCTGGAGCCCGCTGCGGCTCGTACGATCCAACTCGTCTTCATACTGCGCCTCGAGCCCGGCGAGTTTGATCTCCTTCAAGCCGCCAAGACTGTCCTTGAGCAAGCGAATCTTGTAGCTGTTTGCCTGCCACGCGACGTCCCCGTTGCGCTGGAACCGTCCCTTCAAATAGCCAAAGACGGCGAAGTATCCACCGCCGATGATGATCGTTGCGCCGACGGCGACGGCCGGATCGTACAGGAGCAAGCCAAAGGCCACTAGCGTCACGACGATCGCTTGGCTGGTCAGCGTGAGCAGCGGCAGCATGACCATGTGCACGAATCGATTCGTGTCGTTCGCAATGATGGAGACCAACTCGGAGGAATTGGTGCGCGCAACCATTTCAAAGGGCTTCTTCATGAAGCCGTGAAAAATGTCCTGCTGAAATTCGCTGCCGATCCGTATGGCGACGGCGGAAATGCGCCAGGTCGAGACCGCCGAGATGGTATTCGTGACGATGATCATCAGCATGAGCATCGAGGCAAACAGCATCAGGAACTGCACGTCCGACTGCATGCCGCTGGTAACATAGGCCCACTCGATGAGCGGGGTACTATGGATCAACTCTGGCCGTGACAGCAGGGCTACGAAAGGTGCGATTGACACCACGCCCACCACCTGTACGGCTCCCGAAAGGAGGAGAATGCCCAGGAGCACGAGGTTGCGACGTCGCTGCGCTCCGGTGAGGAGTCTGACGACCTGCCGAAGCAGCTTCATTGAGTACGGGTTGCCGCGTTGGGAACGTGCACAGGCAGCGTAGTGAAAGGCGCACGAATGATCGCGCGGGGCGTTGCCAACGGCTGGCGAGCCTCTCGGAAGTGCCACGCTTGACGATGGTCGACGACAGCCTTGCGTCGGACGTCACGGAAACCTGTGCACTGGAGTGTTGCCGGCACCGTTCGAGCAGCACCACCGAAACGGCCACCACTTACTGAAAGTCCCGTCGACCGCCCCCGCAGCGATGATCGGCACGACCCGCCCCCTCGAGACCCAAACACCCAGCGGCTTACAGACCGCACTGCGGACGCGACAATACGGCACAGGATCGCAGAGCAGGAATCATGCCGATCCCGCTCGTCGGTACGGAGGGGGGGCCACCATCCGTCGGAGCTTTTCAGCCAGCCGCCGGCCGTCGCGTAGCGCGAGCGGTTGCGTGATCAGGGCGCGAACACTTGAAGGGCGAGTTCGATCTTCCCGAACGGAGCACTCACCTGAACCCCTTGGACGGTGCCACGCACGCGCTCCAGGCTTTCGCGGGCGATTGCAATGCCTTCCGCCACGGCGTGCTCCTTACTCTTCTCGCTCGCTCGCCGCATGCGCTCAAGCACACCCTGCGGCACCGTCACGCCCGGCACCTCGTTCGCCAGGAACTCGGCATTCCGCGCCGACACCAGCGGCCAGATGCCGGCAATCACAGGAATCCGAACGTCCTCGATGCTTGCCAGGAACCTGTCCAGCTGAGCCGGATCGAACACGGGTTGGGTGATGGCATACTCGGCACCCGCATCGACCTTCCAATGGAACCGCTTCAGCTCATGCGCGGGGTCGAGCGCAACCGGGTTCACCCCGACACCGATCACGAACCGCGTGGGCTCACCGATGGGATTATTCCCCGGGTCGAGCCCGCGATTCAACTTGCTCACAAGATTCGTGAGACCGATGGCATCGATGTCGAACACGGCCGTGGCATCCGGATACGGACCCATTTTCGGCGGGTCCCCCGTGATGAGCAGCATGTTGCGCAGCCCAAGTGCCGACGCGCCAAGCAAGTCGCTGAGCATACCCAGCAAGTTGCGGTCACGACAACAGTAGTGCGTGACGGCCTCGATGCCATGACGCTCGATGATGAGACTGGTCGCGATCGCCCCCATCCGGCTCTGCGCCCGAGGCCCGTCGGGCACGTTGATCGCATCAACGCCCGCCGCGTGCAGCGCTGCTGCGTCCTGCTCGAGGCGCGCGGTGTCGACGCCTCGCGGCGGTACGATCTCAACCGACGTAATGAACTGACCACTGGCCAACTTTGCGCCGAAACGGGAGCGTTCCGGCAACGGCACGGGCGATCGCCCGGACGCTCCTTCATTCGCGACATTGGTGAGAGCCGCGCGATCGTCACCAATCAGCACGCGGGAGCGCGGCGCCAGGGGGCGCACGCCCTCACTCATCGCCTTGATGTGCTCCGGCGTCGTGCCGCAGCACCCGCCGATGATCTTGGCCCCGGCCTGCACCAGATGACGTGCATAGGTCGCCATGTACTCCGGACTGGCCATATACATCGAACGACCGCCGACATCACGGGGCATACCGGCGTTGGGCTGCGCCGAGATCTTCTTGCGCGTGACCGCCGTCATCCGCTCGACCGCCTCGAGAATCGTCTGCGGCCCCACCGAGCAGTTGAGACCGATCACGTCAACGCCCCATCGATCGAGCACGCGCGCAATGTCCTCCGGACTCGCGCCGTAGGCGGTGCGCAGGTCGGGACCGATGGTCGCCTGCGCGATCACCGGCATGGCGGCGTCGACCGAGCGAGCGGCGAGAATGGCTTGCTCGAGTTCTTCCAGATCGGCGAACGTCTCCAGCAGGAAGCAGTCGGCCCCGCCAGCCTTGAGTGCCGCCATCTGCTCGACGAAAAGCTCCCGCGCTTCATCGCGGCCGAGTGCGCCGTACGGCTCGAGCCGCACGCCGAGTGGCCCCACAGCGCCAGCCACCAGACGCTGCTCTCCCGCCGCCTCCCTGGCGAGCTGCGCCGCCCGCGTATTGATCGTGGCCACCTGCCCTTCCAGCCCGTACTGCGTGAGCTTAAGCCGGTTTGCGCCGAACGTGTTGGTTTCCAGCACTTCGGCCCCGGCTTTCACGTAGGCGGCGTGAATCTCCCGTACCAAGTCGGGGGAGCGCAGGACGAGTTCGTCGTAGCACTGATTGATGAAGACGCCACGGGAATAGAGCATCGTGCCCATTGCACCGTCGAAAACGACGACTTGCTCAGGATCGACGAGTCGAGCCAGCGAGTGCGAACGCGCAGAGTTCGGTTGCATAGGGATTCCTGGAAGAACGATCAAGACGACAGCAGCGCGCGATACATCGATGCCGTCTGCGCCGCCACGGTGTCCCAGCTGAGCGCGCCAAGCGACAGCGCGCGCATGCTTGACTCGAACTGTAGTCGAAGGGCGCCATCATCCGCGAGGCGCTCGAGTGCGTAGGACAGGGCATTCGCGTCATCAGGACGCACGAGCAGCCCGTTCTCGCCGTCGCGAACCACCTCGGGGAAGCCGCCAATGCCCGAAGCGATCACCGCGCGATGCATGGCGACGGCCGCGAGCAGCACGCCACTCTGATCGATTTCCCGATAGGGCAGCACGATGGCATGGGCATGCGCGAGCAGCTGTGCCAGCTCCCGTTCACACTGATGGCGAAGTCGCCACTCGATTCGGGGGCCTCCCGCCGATTGGTCGGCAGCATCCCGCAGCGGCGTCATGTCCTGACCGGGGCTGCCGGCAATGATCAGTCGGACGTCCAACGAGGGCCGCCGTGACACCAGCGCACTGAACGCGCGCACGAGGACGTCAAGTCCCTTATATGGCTTGATCGATCCAGCGAACACGAACGTGAATGGTCCGGCACGATCGGCACGCTCGGGCGGGCACAGCTCCGCATAGTGAGTGAACGCCCCATGCGGGATGCAGACGAGCTGCCGCTCCGTTGCGCGAGCCGCACGGAGCGCCGAGTCGCGTCCATAGCGACTGTGCACGACGATGCGGTCGAACGAGGCACAGCTCGACGTGGCATTCCACCCCTGCACCCCGGATGACGCCGCGCCGTGAAAGAGCGACGTATTGTGCATCGTGAAGACCAGCGGGACCGTCCCCTGCAGCTGTCCCAGCAGAACGCGGTCGATGGCGGGCAGCGGCAGCCACTGGAAATGCACGATGTCAGGACGCTCGGTCCGGACGCGTGTGAGCAATTGCTGCATACGCAGGACGTGCCGAACCCCTTTCCCGATGCGGTTCAGCGTCCGCCATCGATGGCGGGGTGCCGTCGGCAACGCCTCAGGGTCGCCCCACAGCGCGCCGGTCTCGCGAGGCTCCACCATCCCCACCTCGATGCCGCGCCCACGAAGGGCCGCCGCCAGGGCATAATCGTATGGAGGCGAGAAGCCCGCCGCATCGACCATCAGGACGCGCATTTCACTGGTGTCTGCATACTGGCCTTAAGGACCGCGGAGGGCGTGGGGGACGACTCGATGCGGGCCGCGCAGGTGCGCTGGCACGGCTCTCGCTAATTTATCTGAATGACCATCGCCAGCGCCCGAAGTCACCGTCTTGGCCATCTCCTCGCCGAACGCATTCTTCTCCTTGACGGCGGCATGGGGACCATGCTCCAGGAGTACCGCCTCGGCGAGGCGGAATACCGAGGGGAGCGGTTCGCGGACTGGCCGCGGGACCTGAAGGGCAACAACGATCTCCTCGTGCTCACACAGCCGGAGATCGTGGGCGCCATTCACGCCAAATACCTCGCGGCCGGCGCCGACATCCTCGAGACCAACACCTTCAATGCCAATGCCATCTCCATGGCAGACTACGGCATGGAGGCGATCGCGTACGAGTTGAACGTGGCCGGCGCAGCGCTGGCCCGGCGCGTGGCCGACGAATGCGAGGCGCGTGACCCGAGCCGCCCGCGGTTTGTGGCCGGTGTGTTGGGTCCCACCAATCGCACCGCCTCGCTCTCGCCCGAAGTCGAGAATCCCGGTGCCCGCAACGTCACGTTCGATCAGCTCGTCACGGCCTACGCCGAGGCCACTCGTGGACTCCTGGACGGCGGGGCAGACGTGCTCCTCGTCGAAACGATCTTCGACACCCTGAACGCCAAGGCCGCCCTCTTCGCGATCGAGCAGCACTTCGACGTGTCCGGCACGCGTGTACCGGTCATGATCTCCGGCACCATCACCGACGCCAGCGGCCGCACGCTCTCCGGACAAACGACCGAAGCGTTCTGGACGTCGATGGCCCACGTCAAGCCGATCTCCATCGGCCTCAATTGCGCCCTCGGCGCCGACCAACTCCGCGCCTACGTGCAGGAGCTGGCACGGGTCGCCGACACCCACGTCAGCGCCCACCCGAACGCCGGCCTGCCGAACGCCTTCGGCGGCTACGACGAGACGCCCGAGATCATGGGCGCCCAAATCGGCGAATGGGCCCGCAGCGGACTGCTCAACATCGTCGGCGGATGCTGCGGCACGACCCCGGCTCACATCGCCGCCATCGCCAAGGCCGTGCAGGGCGTCGCGCCACGCGCGATCCCGCACATCGAGCCGCAGCTCCGGCTGTCGGGCCTCGAGCCGATGACTATCGGCCCGACCACGAACTTCGTGAACGTGGGCGAACGCACCAACGTCACCGGCAGCGCGAAGTTCTCGAAGCTCATTCTCGACGGGAACTACAGCGAGGCCCTGGTCGTCGCCCGGCAGCAAGTGGAGAGCGGCGCGCAGTTGATCGACGTGAACATGGACGAGGGGCTGCTGGATGCCGAACACGCCATGGTCACGTTCCTCAACCTGGTGGCCTCGGAGCCCGACATCTCCCGGGTGCCGATCATGGTCGACTCCAGCAAGTGGAGCGTGATCGAGGCGGGACTCAAGTGCCTGCAGGGCAAGGGCGTCGTAAACTCCATTTCGCTCAAGGAAGGCGAAACGGAGTTCCTCCGGCAGGCGACGCTGGTGCGCCGCTACGGCGCCGCCGTGATCGTCATGGCCTTCGATGAGCAGGGGCAGGCCGACACGGCGGCCCGCAAGGTCGAGATCTGCACGCGCGCGTATACGCTGCTCACCAGGCAGGTGGGCTTCCCGCCGCAGGACATCATCTTCGATCCCAATATCTTCGCCATCGGGACCGGCATCGAAGAGCATGCCCGCTACGCCGTCGACTACTTCGACGCCACACGGGAGATCAAACGCACGCTGCCGTACGCCAAGGTCTCGGGCGGCGTGAGCAACATGAGCTTTTCGTTCCGCGGCAACAATCCGCTGCGCGAAGCGATGCACGCCGTGTTCCTGTACCATGCCATCCGGGCCGGCATGGACATGGGTATCGTGAACGCCGGACAGCTCATTCCCTACGAAGACATTCCCGCCGATCTGCGCGAGCGGGTGGAAGACGTGGTGCTGGCGCGCCGCGAGGATGCCACCGAGCGGCTGCTGGAGGTGGCCGATCAGGCCAAGGGGCGCGCCGCCAAGGCCACCGAGGATCTCGCCTGGCGACGACTGCCGATCGAGGATCGCCTCGCCCATGCCCTCGTGCGCGGCATCGACACGTTCGTGGTGGAAGATGCCGAAGAAGCGCGTCTCGCCGCCTCGCATCCCATCGAGGTGATCGAGGGCGCGCTCATGCGCGGCATGAATGTGGTGGGAGACCTGTTCGGCGAAGGGAAGCTGTTTCTGCCGCAGGTGGTCAAGAGTGCGCGCGTGATGAAGAAGGCGGTGGCGCACCTCATCCCGTTCATCGAAGCCCTGAAGACCGTAGACAGCAAGCCGGCGGGCCGCGTGCTCATGGCCACCGTGAAAGGCGACGTGCACGATATCGGCAAGAACATCGTGGGCGTCGTGCTGCAGTGTAACGGCTACGAAGTGATCGACATGGGCGTCATGGTGCCCTGCGCGAGCATCATCGACAAGGCGATCGAGGTGAATGCCGATGCGATCGGCTTGTCCGGCCTGATCACGCCATCGCTGGAAGAGATGACGTTCGTGGCCAGCGAGATGGAGCGCCGCGGACTGCACATGCCGCTGCTCATTGGCGGCGCGACCACCAGCAAGGCACATACGGCGCTCAAGATCGAGCCGAGCTACAGCGGCCCGGTGGTGCACGTACTCGATGCGTCGCGCGCGGTGGGCGTCACCAGCGCGCTGCTGAGCGACGAGCGCAAGGCGAACTTCGCCGCCGAGGTCCGCGCGGAGTACGAGCACATTCGCGTGTCGCGTGCGGCGCGGGGCGGGGCCGAGCGGCTGGTGCCGATCGAGGTCGCGCGTGCCAACAAGGCGACCATCGACCTGTCGGTGCCGGTGCCGGTACCGACCTTCACCGGCGCCCACACGCTGCTGCAGTATCCGCTGGAAGACCTCGTGCCGTACATCGACTGGACGCCGTTCTTTCAAACGTGGGAGTTGGCCGGGCACTACCCGGCCATTCTCGAGGATCCCGTGGTTGGCGAGACCGCGCGCACGCTGTACGCCGACGCGCGGGAGATGCTCGCGAAGATGATCCGCGATGGTCGCATCGAGGCGCGTGCGGCGTTCGGCTTCTGGCCGGCCAATGCGGTGGGCGACGACATCCTGCTGTACGTGGACACCCCGGGCTCGGATGCGACTACGCCGCTGCACATGCTGCGACAGCAGATCGACAAGAAGGGGGATGGGCGTCCGAACATGTGTCTGTCGGACTTCGTGGCACCGCGCGACAGCGGCCTCGTCGACTACGTCGGGGCGTTCGCGGTGACGACGGGCCATGGCGTCGAGGCGCTGGCGGCCGAGTATCGCGCAGCGCACGATGATTACAGTGCGATCCTGGTGCAGGCGCTGGCCGATCGTCTGGCCGAAGCTTTCGCCGAGCACCTGCACGAGCGCGTACGACGCGAGTTCTGGGGATACGCCACCGACGAGTCGCTCGACACCGACGGGCTGATCAAAGAGCGGTATCAGGGCATCCGGCCAGCGCCGGGATATCCAGCCTGCCCCGACCATGCCGAAAAGGGCACCCTCTTCTCGCTGCTCGACGTGCCGGCGCGCGCGGGCATCACGCTGACCGAGAGCTTCGCCATGTACCCCGCCGCGTCGGTGAGTGGCTGGTACTTCTGGCGGCCG
>CANGXK010000025.1 GCA_947457715.1 Gemmatimonadota bacterium | reverse complement strand
GGGTGGGCCAGCACGTCGAGCTTGATCTGCTCGAAGCGCGCGATCGTTTCCGGGTTCTCGCGCAGCGACACCACGAAGCGGTCCACCGCCTCGTCATAGCGCTGACGCAGCGGATGGTCGGGATCGGCCGCCACGGCCACAAGCGTCTTCTCCACCCCGCTCACGATCTTGTCGCCCACCCGGCTGTCGACTGCGCCGGGCACCCACCACGGGCTCTCCGCCTTCACCTTCTCGCGGATCATGGCCTCGTTCTCGTACAGGAACCTCGCCGCCAGGCGCAGAGCGTCGTCAAGCAACGCCTGGTGGCGTCCGCCGGTGGTCATCAACTCGAACAGCCGCGCCATCAGTGGCGCCGCCTGCATGTGGCGCAACCGCGACACGATGCCGCGATCGACCATCTCCTGTACGTCTTCGTCGCGCATCACGCCGGCCGCGCCCGAGAGTCCGTGCGCCGCATGCCGCGCCAGCCGGCGGCTGTTCTCCGGCCGCGCCAGCCAGTGGGCCGCGCGGTCACCCAGCTTCATGGCGGCGATCTTTCCCGCCACCACGTCGCGCGTGAGAAAATTGCGCTGCACGAAATTGCCGAGCGCCGTACCGATGCGATCCTTGCGCGAGGCGACGATCGCGGTGTGCGGAATCGGGATCCCCAGCGGATGCCGGAACAGCGCGGTCACGGCGAACCAGTCGGCGATGCCGCCCACCATCGCCGCCTCGGCAAACGCACGCACGAAGCCCATCCACGGATACCGCGACTCGAGCCAGCGCGTGACCACGAACAGCAGCGCCACACCCACCAACATGAGCGTGGCCACGCGCTTCATCTTCACCAGCCGGACGCGCTTGAGTTCGTCGTCGGGCGTGATCTGCAGCGCGGCCGGCACCGACAACGCATCGGGCATCACGGCCGCTTCCGGGACCGGCTCGATCGCCATGCCGTTAACGGGCGACGGTGATGCCGGTCAGGTCGATCAGCGTGGCGCCGATCTTGGCAGGCGTATCCATGTAGATCACTACGGGCTGGCCGCTCACCTGTTCCACGCGGAGCGTGACCGTCCGTGCGCCACGCGTCCCCTTGGCCGGGATGTCGTACTGCCGTGAGGTCGCACCGCCCGGGAACTCCTGGCGGGCCAGTTCGTACCGACGACGCGCCGCATCGCCCATGAGATCGAGGAAGTCGGCAGCGTCGACGGCGGAGTCCCACGCCGAGACCCACACGAGAGCATCGCCATCTGGCGTGCGGACGACCGCGAACTTGTCGCCGTCCACACCACTGGCGCCGCGACGGGCCAGGGCTTCGTCCTTCAGGTGCTGCACCAACGTGAGGCGCGTCTCGAACTCACCGAAGCTGTTCGTGAACACCACGGTACCGGTGCGCGGCGCCGGCAGGGTGACGGCTACAGGCAGGTCGCGCGCCGCCGTGGTCTCGGTGAAGTAGGCCGCATCATTCAGAATCTGCTTCGTGGAGATGGGCAGATCGGCCAGCAGCTCTTTTTCCGGGCGCTTTTCGATGAAGCGGCGCACGAAGTCAGCGCCACCCAGATACGGGAAGAGCAACCCTTCGCGCACGGTGCGGGGCGCCGAGGAGAACACCGGCATACCCGTCTGCGCGTCTTTCATCGCGTCGCGAATGCGGTCCCAGCCTCCGGGCATCTTGAGCATCGGGCCCGCGTTCGGATCCAAGCGCAGCTGCAGCAGCACCGCTTGTCCTTCCAGAACGGCCTGCGCCGCCGACTGACGGTCGGCGTTGTCCACCTGCGCCTGCACGGAATCGATGTTCACATACTGATCCTGCAGTGCGTGCACCAATTCATGCGACACCGTCTGCCGCAGCAGCACCGACGGCGCCCCCTCGACCACGTAAAGCACCTTGGTGGCCGGATCGTAGTAGCCCACGATCTGCTCTTCCAGCAGCTTCTGCAGCAACGCCATGAGATTCATGGTGTCGGGCACGAGGCCGAGAAGCTTGTAGGCCGATTCCTGCCCCGCCAGCTGCGTGCGCGCACGCTCGCTCTCGAGCTGCCGGCGCACGAACGTGCCCACCTCGTCACGCGTGCGGGACTCGACCTTCGGCGGCGTCTTGAAGGTCAGCCCCGTTGCCTTCTCGATCTTCGGCACGAACTCATCGACCAGCTCCGCGTACGGACCTTCCCCAGCCTGCGTCTTCTCTCCACAGGCGGCAATCGTGATGGACGAAGCACAGGCGCCCAGCAGCAGCGCACCGCGAAGGGTCGAAGCGGAGAGAGGAACTCGCATCAGAGTCGATATCAGGTCGGGAACGCGCGCTGCAGATACCACGCGATGAGGGGCTCTCCCCAAAGCAAGACCAGCATGGCGGCAGGCGCAAGGAAGACACCGAAGGGGACGTCGGGAAACGCGAACGCCGCATCGGTGCCGCGCGAGCGCCACTTCACGATCGGACCGACGAGCAGCAGAAAGACCACCGCCCCCATGAACGCGCCCACGATGATCGCGAGCAGCGAACGCTCGGCCCCCAACGCGGCACCCACCACCGCCATCAGCGTCGTATCGCCAAAGCCCATAGCCTCGCGCCTCATGATCACCTCAGCCAGCCAGCCAATGATCGTGATCGCACCGGCGCCGGCGCAGGCGCCGATGAATGCCGTCCACGGAGGCGCAAAGTGCGACGTCTCGCCGATGAAGACGTTGGCAACCGCCGCGCCGAACACCATGACCAAGCCGCTGATCGTGAACCCGTCGGGAATCAGGTACGTCATCGCATCAGTCACCGCGATGCCGAAGAGCACGGTACCGAACACCGCCACGCGCCAAGCCTCGACGGTGAGGCCAAACGCCACAAAGCTGGCCACCCAACCGAGCGCCACACACAACTCGACCCCGGGATATTGAATCGGGATCGCCAGGCTGCAGCCACGACATTTCCCGCGGAGCAGCATCCAGCTGAGGATCGGGATGTTGTCATGCCACGCGATCGGTCGCTCACACTTCGGGCACCGCGACCGGGGCCGCACGACGCTGAGCTCCGCCGGCCAGCGCGTGATACACACGTTCAGGAACGACCCGATCGCGGCGCCGAGGACGAACACCGGCAGGACGAGGATGAGGCAGTCAGCAGTGAATGGCCGCACGGACGGAGGCGAGACAGTGAACGGGGAAACGAAGAACGTGGCAGTGGCTAGCCGATGCGCAGCGCGTGCAACAGGATTCCGGTTGCCACCGCCACGTTCAACGACTCGATACCCGGCGCCATCCGGATCGCCACCCGCGACGTGACCGCCGCCGACAGCGATGCCGACAAGCCGGCCCCTTCGTTGCTCACCACCAAGGCGAGATGCGGCGGCAGCACGGCCGTCGTGACCTGTTCGAGTGGGACCCCATCGGTGTCCGCCGCCCACACCGGCACGGCGTGTGTTGCGGCAAACTCCGCGAACGCCTCCCACGACATCGGCAACGCCGGGTGCACGAAGAGTGCGCCCATCGTGCTACGGACGACTTTAGCGTTCCACAGGTCAACGGTTCCCGGCAAAGCCACCGTGGCGGTCACCCCCAGCGCGGCCGCCGTTCGGATCACGGTGCCCACGTTGCCCGGGTCCTGAAGTGCGTCCAGCACTAAGAATCGACTGGACGCGCCCTCGGGAGCGCGTAGCGACCGCTCCGGGATAGGCGCCACCGCCATCACGCCCTGCGGCGTGTCGGTATCGGCCGCACTCTCCAGTTCCGACTCGCTCACCTCGGTCACCGCGAGCCCCCGCCCCTCGGCCACTCTCACCAGTTCCCGGCCGCGGGCCTGCTCACGCAAAGCCGCCGTGACCAGTAGGCCATCGATCGGCAGTCCCGACGCCAGCAACGCTTCAACGGTCCGCACCCCTTCGGCCACAAATCGGTGCTGCCGCTCACGCGCCTTGCGGCGCCGCAGGTCACGAGCCAGAGTCAGTATCTTCATGGGGCAAACGGGGGCGAAGGGGGTATACCTCAATGGGTGGCGTGAGCTCTGCGGCTCCGCCAACCAGCGAGACCATGCGTACAGACCAGCAATCGGGACAGGCAACAGCCATGCGTGAGAATACACGACGGAACGGCAAGCTGGCGACGATCGGCCTCGCGGCCGCCCTTGCGGTAGCGGCCTGCGTGCCCGCTACGCAGGAGGAGGTGGCGATGGGCAATGACTACGCGCAGCAGGTCGAGCGCGAGCTGCCCATGATCCGCGACCCGGATATCGTGCGCTACATCAACGTGCTCGGCGACTCGGTTGCCCGCATTTCGGATGACCGGGAACTCTCGTGGCGCTTCAACGTGGTCGATCAGCCCGAAATCAACGCCTTCGCCGTGCCCGGTGGTCACATCTACGTGTATCGCGGCCTGATCGAGAAGACCACCTCCATGTCGGAGCTCGCCGGTGTGCTCGGGCATGAGATCGCCCACGTGACGCAGCGCCACAGCATGCAGCAAATGGCCAAGGCGCAGCGCGCCAATCTCGGTCTCACGGGCCTCTGCATCTTCGTGCCGTCAGCCTGTCAGGGGGTGGCCGGCACCGTCATGCAGATCGGGGCGCAAGCAGGCTTTGCCAAGTTCAGCCGCGATGACGAAGCGTCGGCCGACACGTTCGGCGTGACGTACGTGACGCGTGCCGGGATCGACCCGCGCGGCATGCCGAGCATGTTCCGCATTCTCATCGCCGAACGTGAGCGCAACCCGAGTGGCGTGGACGCCTTTTTCGCGTCACACCCGATCGAAGAAAGCCGCGTGGCGAACACCGAAGCCGAGATCCGGAAGATCGATCCTGTGGTGCTCAAGTCACTTACCCGCGATACCCGCGCCTTTCAGACCTTCAAAACGCGGTTGGCCGGCTTGCCGCGAACGCCAGCCACGCGATAGCACAAAGAGGGAACCGTACCAGCGGCGCTTAAGGCAGCCGGCCTACGAACTCCGTAACGAGCGCTTCGAACTGGCTGGCGACGGCGCGCCCCGCGTCCATCACCTCGGCGTGATTGAGCTTGTGGGGGGAGAGGCCAGCCGCCTTGTTGGTAATGCACGATACGGCCGCGACGCGCATGCCGAGCGCCCGGGCCACAATGACTTCGGGCACGGTTGACATGCCGACCGCGTCGACGCCGAGCCGCTCGAGCATGCGCACTTCGGCCGGCGTTTCATAGGTGGGGCCGAGCAGCCCGCAGTACACGCCGTCCTGCAGCGCGACGCCCGTGGTTCGTCCCGCTTCATGCAGCAGCGCGCGCAACGTCGGATCGTACGGATCGGACATGTCGGGGAAGCGTTCATCACCCGGCTCGACCGCCCCGAACAGCGGATTGCGGAACATCAGATTCATGTGATCGGCAATCACCATCAGATCACCGGGATTGAATGTGCGTCGCACCCCGCCCGCCGCATTCGACGCGAAATACACCGGTACACCGAGCGCGTGCATGACCCGCACCGGGAAGGCGGCCAGCGCCGCCTCGTGCCCCTCGTACATATGGAACCGGCCGGCCAGCGCGACCACCGGTCGACCGCCGAGCAGGCCGATGACCAGCTGCCCGGAGTGGCCGGCAACGGTAGCTGTCGGGAATCCCGGTACGTGCGAAAAGGGAATGCGCACCGCGCGTTCGATGCGATCGGCCAGCCCGCCAAGACCGGAGCCGAGCACGATGCCACACACCGGCGTCGGCGCGTCGGGACCGAGACGCTGCCGGATGTCATCCGCCGCCACTTGCGCCGCCGCGGCGCCGGGAGCCATCGGCCGCGACTCGAACGACGGGCGCTCGAACGCACGCTCGCTCATAGCATCACCGCAATGTCTTCGGCCTCGGCCAGCAGGTTGCCGATCTCGATCGCGATCGTTTCGCGCAGGGCCTCGCGCTCCACGTGCGGCAGGAACGACGAATCAAACGACGTGATCGCCAGCATCGCCAGCGTGTCGATATCGAAGTGCAGATGCTGGGCGCAGCGTACATACTCGTCGGAGAGAGAGACACCGCTCATGAGACGGTTGTCGGTGTTGATGGTGACCACCGCCCCCATCACCGCGTAGCGCGCCAGCGGATGCTCGGCGAAGCTCGGCACTACCCGCGTCTGCACGTTGCTGGTGGGACACACTTCGAGCGTGATCCGGTGATCGATCACGTACGCTTCGAGCGACGGGTCTTCGCGCAGGCGGGTGCCATGTCCGATACGATTGGCGCCGCAGCGGTGTATCGCGTCGCGAATGCTGGATGGGCCATCACCTTCACCCGCGTGCACCGTGACCGCGAGATCGTGCTGCCGCGCGTAGTCGAACGCCAGCGCATGATCCGACGCGGGATGACCCAACTCGCCACCGGCCAGATCGAACGCCACGACGCCCTTGCCCTTGTGCGCCACTGCCAGCTCCGCCATTGCAAGCGCGTGCGGCCACGGGACACTACGCAGCGCGCACACGATAACGCGCGCCAGCGTGCCGGTTTCCTTTTCACCGCGCACCAGACCGCGCATGACGGCCTGCATGACGTCGTCGAGTGACAGGCCACCACGCACGTGGAGCGCCGGACAGAAGCGGGCCTCGATATACCGCACGCCATCGCGTGCGGCATCGAGCACGAATTCATGCGCAATGCGCTCGAGCGCCACGGTGTCCTGCATCGCGGCGAGGGTCACCGCGAAGCGCGCCAGGTAGTCTTCGAGATTGCGAGCGTCATCGACGCGCATCCAGTCGCCGAGGGCCGGCGCGGTGGCGACCGGCAGCGTGAGGCCCCGCTCGACCGACAATTCGAGCAGCGTGGACGGCCGCAGCGATCCATCGAGATGGCAATGCAGATCGGCCTTCGGCATGCGCTGCACGACGTCGACGAATACGGGATTCACCGTGCTCATGAGGCGCCCTCGGCGTCACTCGGCTCGACGGCGGCATCGATGCGATCGCGCACCGCCACCACCCGATAAATCGAGCCACCCACCAGCGCCTGCTGCGCGTCGACAGGGAGTCCGCGGCTGTCCGTCAGACGCTGCCGACCCGCTTCGACCTCGGCGGCCAACTCAGGAAACAGCGCCCGCACGGCATCGACCGCGACCGAGCCATGTGGCACCGAGACGCCGCGTTCGTTCACGTACACCCGAAGGGCGTCTGGACCAGTCGTCGTGGAAACGACATCACTCATTTTGATGCTCCTGCGCCAACGGCGCGAATACGTTCGGTCGCGTCGCCGCGCACCGGCTGCGGCAGTCCCTGGAGGTAACTCGCCAGCATGTCGATGTCGCGCACCGTGAGGATTTCGACGGAAATCGTGCGCGCCAGCGACGCCCCTTCAGGATCGTCGACCATGAAGTCGTTGATGGCCATCGAGTAAACCCGGTCGGGATCGAGCGGCGCGCCGTTGACACCGAGCACACGCACCACGCGCTGGCCTTGTGGCTTGGCGGGATCGTACTCGATGGTGAGCCCACTGACGTGCGAATTCGCGCGCCCGTTCCACACCCAGCGCTCCGCCGCGAGGGGCACGTCCCGGCCACGCAGCCGGATGCGTACCAACACATTCCCGAACGGCGAGACACCGTGCACATCGCCGTAGGTGATCGGTCCGGCGGCGAGATCGGTACGAATGCCACCACTGTTCCACGCGCCGAAGTCCGCATTGCCCTGCACCCGCGCGGCGTCGGCCACCAGATTGCCCAGCGCATGCTGATTGCCGCGGCGCAGGAAGGCCTCGCCGAGGGTAGCGACCGGCCGATCCATGCGGACCTGCACCTTGCGCGTAGCCGCCGTCACGATGGAATCGACGACCGGATCGGCACCGGCCCGATCCTCGCCGTACACGTGGCGGATCTCGGCGCGCGCGACACCGCCATTCAGCGGCACGTCGACCACCGCGAGGGCGCGGCCGTTCGAGGACGTCTGCACCACCGGCATACCGCGACGACGCAGCACGATGTTCGTGTGCGCGTGCCCCATCACGAACACATCAGGCTTGTCGGTCAGCTTCTCGACGATGTCGAGACCGCCGCCCGAACAGACCTCGGGCTTGTCTCGGTCACAGCGGGCTCCGTCGTGGGCCAGCGCGATCACGACCTGCGCTCCGCCGGCACGAAGCGCGCGCACGCGATCGCTGATGATCGGGGCGGGATCGAGAAATTTGAGCTGGCGCACGTTGCGCACTTTGGTGGACGTGGCCGTGTGCTCGCCGGCCGTGCCGATGATCCCGATCCGCACGCCACCGCGCACGACCACGGTGTCGGCCCGCATCCACGGCAACGGGCGGCCATCGGCGCCGCGCACGTTGGCGCCCAGGACCGCGTACTTGAGCTCTTTCAAGCGCATACGGAGCGTGTCCTGTCCGAAATCGAACTCATGATTGCCGATCGCTCCGGCCGCCACGTGGAGCCGGTTGAACACCGCCACCGTGGGTTTGCCCGCGTCCCAGTCGGACGCCGGTGCGCCGGAGAACAGGTCGCCGGCATCGACCACCACGCTCTGGCACTGCCCGGTGCATTCGCGCTGCGCTTTCTCGATCGCCGCCGAGAGTGCCACGGCGCCGCCCTGTGTGCGCCCGCGCTCGTCGGGCCGGTTCGACAGCGCACCGTGAAAATCACTCATGGTGATCACCCGCAGCGTACGCCCCTGCGGCGCAGGAGAAGCCGCAGCAGCGGGCACCGGCGCAACGGGCACCGGCGCAACGGGCACCGGCGCAACGGGCACCGGCGCAGCGGGCGCCGGCGCGCCGCCGGCCGCTTCACCGGCCCGGCCGCGATTCTGCTCGCGATACGCGATCGCACGTGCCGCCGCCGGCTCCAGGCGCCAGTTCACCGTCGCGTACTTGGCCGGATCGAGGCTCCCCGCCCTGGCCACGTCGTCGATGATCAGTGAACGGATATCGACGTCCTTCTGGAACACCACCGGCGCGCTGGTCAGCATGGCGTAGCCGCCGCCACCGCTCTGCCGATAGTTGTTGAGCGCCATGGTGAACATATCGGTGGACTGCACGGCGCGTCCATTCCGCGTGAGCGACGTGATGCGCGCACCCGCAGGCTTGGACACATCGATGACGTAATCGACGCCCGACACGACGTCGAAGTTGTAACCGGGAATCGTGGGGTCGATCAAACCGCCCGACGGCGCCGAGCCATCGGACGAGAGCGTGCGATAGTACAGCGACGACTGCTCGAGGAATGCGCGCAGCTGCGCACCGGAAATGCGGACGGCGCGCAGCGTATTCTCATACGGATACAGTCTGGACAGCGCGGCCTGCGTCACCGCGCCCGCGTCGAGCGTGGCGTCGAGCGAAAACGCCGCCGTGGCGGCCAGATCGGCCCCCGATTCGCGCCGCATCACTTCGTTGATCAGGTCGGTGATCGGTGCGTCCACCACGCGGGAACTGTCGGCCCGCCACGTGACCGCGGTACGTCCCACCGGCGTGGTCACCCAGGCCACCGTCGCCTTGTGCGTCGCCGCCGACGCCGCCAGCACCGCGGGGGACTCGGCGTGACCGGCCACGCGCACCGATTGACCACGGTGCTGCACCACCGACCACTTCCCCTTCGATTTCTCGAGCGTCAGCGTCGCCACGGCCACCGACGCCGCCCAGTTGCGCGGCTGCACCAGGAGCGCGCCGTTGATCGTCGAGTCCACCAATTCGGCGTGCGAATGGCCGTACACGACAAGATTGATGCCGTCGATTTCGCGCGGCACCCGCGCCGCCACGTTCTCGGAGGGAAGCCCCGTCGCGACGGTATCGTACGTGGCCGCACCGTCCAGCCCCGAGTGCAGCAGCACGACCACCACATCGGCTTTGCGCTTGCGCACCTCGGCCACCGCACCGCGCACCGACGACACGATATCGGTCACCGTGAGACCTGCCTCGCGCAGATGGTCGCGGTCCCACAGCATCGAGCCCGGCGTCGTTCCGCCGATGATCGCGATGCGCACGCCCCGACGATCGATCAGCGTGTACGGCGCCACGAACGGGCGTCCCTGCGTGTCGCGCACGTTGGCCGCCAGGAAGGGGAATGCCGCCTGGGCTATGGCCGCACGCAGCAGCGGCACGCCAAAATTGAATTCGTGATTGCCCAGCACCGCCGCGTCGTAACGCATCACATTCATCGCAGCGACCACCGGATGGACCGGCGGCGGCGCCACCTTGGCGGCCACATACAGCAACGGATTGCCCGACAGGATGTCGCCACCCTCGACCAGCAGCACACGGCCCGGGTTCGCCGTGCGCACCGAATCCACGATGGTGGCGGCCCCCGCCAACGAACGCGCCAGGTCGGGGGTGTTGGCGTAGTAGTCCCAGCCACGCAGGCGCCCGTGAACGTCGGTGGTCGCCGCAATGACCAGATCGAACCGGCCGGACTGCGCGGGCAAAGCAGCGGTGGCCAGCGTGAGCATGGCCACAGGCAAAAGCAATAACGATCGTCCCATGGTGCAAAGCTAGCGGCAGCGAGCACCGGCTTGGAGGGGGCGCCCGTACCGGCGCGACGCCGCTTGCCCCTCCTCTCGGCCCCGACGAACTTGCCCATATCGGTTCCGGCCGCCGATACGCATTCGTTACACCGTCGTGGCGGTCCGGACATGACCAGGGGACAGGTTGGTACTCGTGCAGTGTCGGAACCGGAACATCCGCTTATGAAACCGCTGATCATCGGGATCGCAGGCGGCACCGGCTCAGGGAAGTCCACGGTCGCGCGCAAGGTCGCCGAAGCACTGCCCGACGCTTCGGTCGCCTTTCTCGAGATGGATGCGTACTATCGCGACTTCCGGCACCTCACGCTGTCGCAGCTACATCACGTGAACTGGGATCATCCCGATGCCTTCGACGTGGAATTGCTCACCGCGCACCTTGACGCGCTCTCGCGTGGCGAGCCGGTGGACATGCCCGTCTACGAATTCGCGACCCATTCCCGGAGTGAACGGACGCGACGTATCGCGCCAGCTGACGTCGTCGTCATCGACGGCATTCTGCTGCTGGCTGATGCCAACGTCCGCGCGCTGTGCGATGTGAAAGTGTTTGTCGACGCCGATCCGGACATCCGGCTCATCCGCCGCATCCGCCGCGATACGGCGGTGCGCGGCCGGACGCTCGAATCGGTGCTCGATCAATACCTGAACACCGTACAACCGATGCACCTGCAGTTCGTCGAGCCCAGCAAACGCTACGCTGACGTGATCGTCCCGAGAGGAGGCAGTAATCTGGTCGCCATCGAAATGATCGTCGCCAAAATCCAGCGTCGGCTCATCTCGCGCGCAGCGGCGCGCCCCCCTTTGTCCGTGCCCGCAACGGCCGACCCGGCCTGAGTCAATCCCTGCATGCAAGCTGCGCCGTCCACTGAACGTATTCTCGTGGTCGATGACGAGCCGGAAATCGTGGCGCTCGTCACCTATCATCTCGCAAAGGTCGGGTACCGTGTGGCGACCGCCGCCACCGGCCAGGAGGCGCTCGATCACGCCCGCCGCGAGCGACCCTCGCTGATCGTGCTCGACTTGATGCTGCCCGGCATCTCAGGCTTCGACGTGCTCGAGCAACTCCGCTCCGACGAGACCACGCGGGACATCGCGGTCCTGATGCTCACCGCCCGCCGCGAAGAACCCGACCGCATACGCGGGCTTTCGCTCGGTGCGGACGACTACCTCACCAAGCCATTCAGCCCGGCCGAACTCGTGCTGCGCGTCGGCGCGATCCTGCGGCGTACCGGCAACACCGCCCCGGTCAATGCCGACACCCTGGTGATCGGTCCGCTGCACATCGACCGCGCCGCGATGGCGGTCAAAGTCGATGGACAGGAAGTCGAACTCACCCCCACGGAGTTCAAGCTGCTCCTGACCCTTGTGGAACGGCGCGGACGCGTGCAGGGGCGCGGCCTGCTGCTGGAAACGGTGTGGGATGCCGCCCCCGACATTCAGACGCGCACCGTCGACATGCACGTGCAGCGGCTGCGCACCAAACTCGGCGCGGCCGGTGATATGATCGAAACCGTGCGCGGCTTCGGCTATCGCTTCCGCGCGGCCATGCCGCGCAGCGGATGATCACGCGCGGCTCCGCGTGAGCGCATCGTGAGCAGGGCATGAGGCTCGCCCAGCGTATCGTCGTCAACAGCTTCGTCGTCGCGACGCTGCTGGTCGGCATTGTGCTGTTCGCCGTGGAGCGCCGTGTCACGGAACGCGTCCGCGCCGAAGAACCGACGGCCGCCGCCTCGGCCGATGACTTTCTCGCCAAGGTGCGCCGCGACATCGTGATCGCCGGACTCGCCGCGCTCCTGGTCGGCGTGGCCCTCGCGCAAGTACTCGCCGCACCCGTGGCGCGCCCTATCGAAGCGCTCCGCGACGTGGCCCGTGGCCTCGCCGCGGGCGACCTCACCCAACGACCGTCGCGCGCGATCGCCGGTGGTGAAGTCGGCGACCTCGCCGAAGCGTTGCGGCGGCTGGCCGAGCAACTCGAGGCGCGCCTGCAGGCACTGCAGGGTGAAGAGGCGCTGTTGGTCGCGCTCACCGAGTCGCTCAACGAAGGCGTGATCGCCGTCGATGCGCGTCAGCGCGTAGTCCGGATTAACGGGACCGCGCGCCAGTTGCTCCGGCTGCGCGAACCCGTGCCCTTCCCGGCCGACTTCCTGCCGCGCGATCGCACCCTGCGCGAGGCGCTGGCAGCCGTACTTTCCGGTGCCGATGCCATCCCCGACGAAGTGCGCGTCGACGATCGGACGCTATCGCTCACCGCGCGTCCGCTGCCGGGTGGCGGCGCGGTGCTCGCGCTCTACGACCTCACGCCCGTTCGCCGCCTCGAGGCCGTCCGACGGGATTTCGTGGCGAACGTGTCACATGAACTGCGCACGCCGCTCACGGTCATCAGCGGCTTCGTGGAAACACTGCAGGACGAAGACCTTCCGCCCGAGCTCCGCCGGCAGTTCCTCGCGATGGCCGAGGGCAATGTGCGCCGCATGCAACGCATCGTCGACGACTTGCTCGACTTGTCGCGCATCGAATCCGGTGGGTGGGTACCCAACCCCGTCGACCTCGATGTCGCCTCCATCGCAGCCGAAGTCTTCGCGCCGCTGCAACCCGCGGCCGCAGCCAAGGGGGTGGCGCTTCGCACCGAGATCAGCGCCGGAGCGGAGCACCTGTACGTCGACCCCACCGCGGCACGGCAGATTCTGAGTAACCTGGCCGAGAATGCGTTGCGTCACACGACCGCCGGCGAAGTCGTGCTCTTCTCGCAGCACCAGGATGATGGCGTACGTATCGGCGTGCGCGACACCGGCTCCGGCATCGGCGCGGAGCACCTGCCCCGGATCTTCGAGCGTTTCTATCGCGCCGACCCGGGCCGGTCACGCGAGGCCGGCGGCACGGGGCTGGGGTTAGCCATCGTCCGGCACTTGGCCGAGTCACACGGCGGCAAGGTGCAGGCCGAGTCGCTGCCCGGTGTCGGGACCACGATCTCGGCTTGGATTCCTCTCGTCCGCGCGGCCGAGGACTACTCGGACGCCTGATGTCCCGCTGACGGATTCGGCGACAGCACGTCAATTGACGACAGCTCCCTCGACGGCGCATCGGTCGGGAGCTCGGCCACCGTCGCCTGCGGTGCGGCACTCTCGCGAAACGGCGGGGCCACCGACTCGTGGCGACGCACGCGACGACCGGCGAAGGCTTCCGCCATCAGCCGCGGCAGCATAACGCCAGCTGGCCCTTCAATGGGCAGAATGCTCGGACCGCGGCGCTGGCCCTCCATGCTGGCGTTGACCACGATCACCGTGGCCCCATGCGTCGCCGAGATCCAGGGCAGCGAGGCCGCCGGCTCCACCACGTTCGAGGTGCCCACCGACAGGAAGACGTCGCACGCCACGGCGGCATGGCGGGCCGCCTCGAACTCCGCCATCGGCATCCGCTCACCGAACCACACCACGTCGGGGCGCATGAGCGCGCCGCAGCCGGGGCACCGCGGCGGCTCGGCGGCCTGTGCGTCCGTGGGCACCATCGTGCCTGGGCAACCAGCGCTGCATCGCGCGCGCATCAGCGACCCATGCAATCCGATCACGTCACGTGAACCGGCCCGCTCATGCAGGTCGTCCACGTTCTGGGTCACCAGCGTGCAGTGCGCCACCCGCGAGGCCAGCGTGACCAGCGCCTGATGCGCCGGATTGGGCAGCGCGGCCCGCACCATGGCGCGACGGGCGGCGTACCACTGCCAGACCCGGTTCGGGTGTGCCGCGAAGGCGTCGGGCGTGGCCAGCTCCTGCGGCGAGAACTTGGCCCAGAGCCCGGTTTGCGCATCGCGGAACGTCGGAATGCCGCTTTCCGCCGAGACGCCGGCACCAGACAGCACACAGACATGTTCCGCCGCACGCAGCGCCCGAGCCGCCACCGAGAGGGCCTCGGCACGGGTCTGCGGGTCAGTGGGAGGGGGCGACGCGACGCGTCGACGCTCGTGCAGGGGATCGGAGGCAGCCATGGTGCGGCGAGAATATCACGACGGGCCACCGCGCACCAGCCCCCGCCGCGTCCAGGCCTCCGTGACACAACCGTTGCCCAACCGTGCGGAGATCGAAACCTGGGTCACGAAGCTTTCCTCTTGTCCGGCGCTCTCGGGTGCCGGCCACGTGGAACCTCGAGCGCCCGAGCGGGCGCACCGGGGAATCTTCATATAGACCGACCCGATCATCCATGCGGACCTACGCACACGTGCTTCCCCGTTTCGCGCGTCATTTGATGCTGGCGATGACGGTTGCCGTCGTCCCCGCTTCCGTTGTTGCGGCACAGGGAGCTGACGCGCCCGTCGGCCGGATCACCGGCCGCATCATCGACACCAAGTCCGGCCAAGGCATCGTCTCGGCGGGCGTG
>CANGXK010000024.1 GCA_947457715.1 Gemmatimonadota bacterium | reverse complement strand
GAGTGCTGTCGGATGGTTTGCTGTGAGTTTCGAGTGGCGAGTTCGAGTTTCGAGTTCTGGGTTGTGCACTCACGACCCGAGACTCTCACTCGCCACTCGAAACCCACGTGACGGCCAGTTCAGCGCTTCGACACTGCGGCTGCCTGCTCCATCACCCGCAGCAAATTCCCACCCCAGATCTTCTCGATCTCGCTCTTCGAGTAACCGCGGCGCACGAGTTCCGCCGTGACGTTCAATGATTCCGACGCATTGCGCCAGCCGTCCACGCCGCCACCGCCGTCAAAGTCTGAGCTGATGCCGACGTGGTCGATGCCGATCAGCTGCACCACATAGTCGATGTGGTTCGCGAAGTCCTTCACCGTGGCCGGCGGATCCGACGGATAGCGGCGCGCCGTGATGTCTTCCTGCTTGGCGAGATACGCGTTGCGCTTCTCGTCGGCGAGCGCCTGAATCTGCGCCTGCTGCTCACGGCGATCGGTGGCCGTGATACCGAACTCCGTGCGCAGCTCGGCCATCGCGGCGGCACGCGCCTGTTCACGCGGCAGGTCGCGCGTGGGGTCGCACTTCACGTACGCGTTGAATGCCACGAGCTGAATCACGCCGCCGTTCTTCTTGAGCGCTATGAGTTGCTCGTCGTCCATGTTGCGGCTGTGATTGCAGATTGCGCGCACACCGGAATGCGACGCAATGATCGGCGCCTTCGAGATCGCGATGGTCTGCAGCATCGACTGCTTCGACGGGTGGGACACGTCGATCATCATGCCGAGTCGGTTCATCTCTCCGATTACTTGCTTGCCGAGCGGGCTCAGGCCGTTGTGCAGCCAGACGCTGTCGCGTTCGCCGGTGTTCGAGTCGGAGAGCTGGCTGTGTCCATTGTGCGCCAGCGACATATAGCGGCCACCACGATCGAAGAACTTCTGCACGTTCGTGATGTCGGCGCCGATCGGAAAGCCGTTTTCGACGCCGATGAAGATCACGCGCTTGCCGGCAGCGTGAATGCGACGCGCATCGGCCGCGGTGTACGCGATTTCGGCGCGTGACGGCGCGAGCTGTTCGGTGAGGCGGTGGATCGCCTCGAACTTCTCGAGTGCTTGCGCGTTGGCGCTGGCGAATCCGTCGGTGTCGAGCTTCGGTGACTGGCCGACGTATACCACGAGGAACGCGCCAACGAGTCCACCCTCTTCCATCTTGACCAGATCGACCTGCGTCCGCGGCAACCGTTGCGTGTAGTTCGCTCCGGTCACGGTGAAGTTGGCGGGGGCGATGTCCACGTGGGTGTCGATGGACAGCACGGCTGAATGAACGGCCTTCGCGTTGGCCATCACGGCGGCCTCATCTGTAACCGGCGTCCGTGCCTGCGCGGAGAGGAGCGCCGGCGTGGCGACCAATCCAATGGCGGCACGGCGCAGGGGAGTCGAAATAGGCATATGGCGGAGTCTCTGGGGGGACTGCGGGGTATGACACGGACTGCAACTACTAGAGTCTACGCCCGGCCCGGCATACCCGCTGGTGTGGCACAAAGCGTGCACTCGTCCTTGGTTTCCCCCAGACAGTGAGAGGACATGCTCATTCAGCTGAATACGGACAATCATGTGGATGGACGGGACGAGGCAATGCGTGAGGTCGAGACCGATCTCACTCGAACATTGGCCCGCTTTTCGAAACAGATCACCCGCATAGAGGTGCATTTCCGTGACGCGAATGCCGTGAAGTCGGGCGCGCACGACAAGGAATGCACCCTCGAAGCGCGCGTGGCCGGGCAGGATCCGACGGCCGTGACCCACGCGGCAGCCACACTTTCGGCGGCGTTCCACGGTGCGCGCGATAAGCTCGTGCGTGTGCTGGACAAGCGTGTGGCGAAACTGCGGCCGCCCAAGGGGGTCGATCCATATGACCGCCCTCCCGTCGACCAAGGTCTTCCGCTGTGACGATGACGACGCCCGTGGTCGAGCATTTCCCCGAACTCCTGTTGGAGCGCACTGGCCCGTGCGTGTCGATCTATCTCCCCACCGGCCGTCGCTTCCCCGAGTCGCAACAGGACGTGGTCCGCTTTCGCAATCTGCTCCGGCAGGCGGAATCGTCGCTGATCGAGGTGATGGGGGCCGCTGAACTGGAGGGCTTCACCGAGCCGTTGCATGCGTTGGCCGATAGCGAGCGGTTCTGGTCGCATTCGCTCGAAGGGCTCGCTGTGTTTCTGCATGCGGACTTCTTCAAGGTGTATCGGCTGCAGCGCGCGGTGCCTGAGCGTGCCATGGTCGCAGACTCATTTCACATCAAGCCGCTGTTGCGGGTATGGCAATCGGCCGACCGGTTCCTGCTGCTCGCGATCACGCGCGATCATGTGCGTCTCTTCCATGGCAATCGTGACGCCGTCGACGAGATCGTGCTGCATGCCGATGTTCCGCGAACGCTGACCGAAGCGCTCGGCGAGCACGTCACCGAGGCGCATACGGCGTACCACTCGGTCGGGCAGCTCGGGCATGGCGGTGCGCAGATCGTGATGCATGCGGGATCGGGTTCACGCAAAGATGAAATCGACAAGGAGACCGAGCGATTTTTCCGGGTGGTGGACCGGGCGATTTTCGAGCATCATGCCAAGCACTCGGGTCTCCCGATGGTTCTCGCCGCACTGCCGGAGCATCATGCGCTCTTTCGCGAAGTGAGCCATAACGCGCTGTTGTTGCCCGATGCCATTGCCGGAAATCCGGGCGCGTTCTCGCCCGAAGAGCTGCGGCAGAAGGCGTGGGAGATCGTCGAGCCGCGGTATACGGCACACTTACAAGGCCTGATGGACGACTACGGCGCCGGGCTTCCGCGCGGAATTGCCTCAGACGCATTGTCCGATGTCGCTGCGGCCGCACTGGGCGGACGCGTGCGCACGTTGCTGGTGGACGACGATCAGGCCATACCCGGTCGGGTCGACCATACAACGGCGCATGTATCATACGGCGACTTGGACGATCCGCACGTTGACGACATTCTCGAGGAGCTTGCTGAGATCGTGCTCCGCATGGGCGGCGATGTGGTCATGGTCCCGCGCGACCGCATGCCGTCAAGTACTGGCGTCGCGGCGATCTATCGGTTTTAGGAGCGGCAACAGCAACCACGGAACCACGGATTACACCGAAACAGCCACACATGGGCACGAAGCGTCGTTGGCCCGTCTTCGGCTGGGCGACGAACCTTCACTGCGGCCGATCTTTATGCCGGTGACGTGGCTGGTGCGATTGGTCATGACGGTGATGTCCTCTTCAAATGTGTACTCGATAAGACGGGCACCCGTCACACCATGCGCTGCCGTCCCCGCGTTCCGGTGGCGGCGAGGACCACCAGTGTCAGCAGATAGGGCACCGCCAGAAACAGCTGGTAGGGAATGCTGGTCCATCCCATCGCCTGGAGGAGCGTTTGGGCGGAGCTCGCCGCACCGAACAACAACGCGGTTGCCGCAACACCAAGCGGGCGCCACCGCCCCAAAACCACGATCGCAATAGCGATAAAGCCGCGGCCGGCTGACATTCCCTCCGCGAAGGTCCCGGCTTGGGCCAGCACGAGCGTGGCCCCGGCCAGACCGGCCATGGCCCCCGCGAAAAGCACCGCGAGCAGTTGCGTGCGTCGAGGAGAAATGCCCGCGGCGATTGCTGCCTCTGGATATTCGCCGACGGCTCGCAGCCCTAGCCCGGCATGGGTCCGTTGCATCCACCAGCTCAACAGCGGTGCCATCACGTACAGGGCATAGGTGACAAGTGGCTGCGCGAAGAAGGCCCTCCCGATCAGGGGGATCGCCGACAGCACCGGCAGCGCATGCGTGGCCGCCGTGGGCGTCGTGAGCGCCACGCCGCTAGATCCGTACACGGTGCGGTAGACCGTGCCGGTGATCCCAAGGGCAAGCATCGTGATTGCGGTGCCGGTAATGATCTGGTCGGCGCGCAGTCCCACGGCAAAGAGCGCAAACAGGGCGGCCACCAGGAGTCCCGCCACCGCGCCGGCCGCGAAGCCACCCCCCACGCCGATCGCGCCGGCCGCGATGGTCGCACTGAGCGCGCCGGCGATGATCGAGCCCTCGAGCCCGATGTTGATCACACCGGCCCGCTCACTCACGCTCTCGCCCAACGCGGCATAGGCCAGCGGCGTCGCGGTGCGAACGGTCGCCTCGAACAGGCCGGCGCCGACGGCCAGTGCGCCAACGCCTACGCTCAGCTCCGGCATCATGTCCCCGCCTCGTCCACGCGCGATGAACGCCACCGGTCGGCGGCCAGCACCAGCAGAATCAACAACGCCTCCACCACCGACACCACCACACTTGGCACCCCGGCATCGCGCTGCATCGCGTTTGCGCCAGCTTCGAGTGCGCCGAACAAAAACGCCGTGGCTAGGACACCCAGCGGGTGCAGTCGCGCCAGGAGTGCAACAGCGATCGCCGTGTAGCCGTAGCCCGGCGAGAAGTTCTCGTACAGCGCATACGTAATGCCGGTGTACTCCACCGACCCGGCCATCCCCGCCAACAGTCCGCTCACAAGAAACGCACCGAAGAGGGTGCGCGGCACATCGATGCCACCCGCGCTCGCCGCCGCGGTTGCGGTTGCGCCCACGGCGCGCACACGGAAACCACTCGCCGTGCTGCGCAGCCACCACCACACGGCGATCGCCACCACGACCATGAGCAGCACACCCGCGTGCAATCGTGTGCCGTCGAGCAGCGTTGGCAGCTGCAGCTCGGGCGCCAAGGTCGCCGATTGCGGATTCACCCGCGTCGGCTCCTGCAACGGTCCACGTACCAGCCAGCCGGTGAGATATTGCGCGACGAAGTTCAGCATGATCGTGCTGATCACTTCCAATACGCCGAACCGCAGTCGTAAGGCTCCTGCGATGGCAGCCCATGCTCCGCCGGCAAGCGCCCCGGTGATCAGCATCACCGGAATACCGACGAATCCGGGCACGCCGATCAGCGCGCCGCCGATCGCCGTTGCTGCCGCGGCACCGACCAGTAACTGCCCCTCGGCGCCGATGTTCAGGAGCCCCGCGCGAAAGGCCACCGACACGGCCAGCCCCGCCAGTGCCAGTGGCACCATACGCACGATCGTCGCCGACGTGATCGCGTAGTACGAGCCGAACGCGCCGCGCACCATCGCCGTGAGTGCCGGAACGACCTCGTGCCCCGTCACCACCAACAGCACAGCCAGCAGGCCGATCGCGACGGCCAGCAGCACTAGCACGCGGGCGGCGGTCGCCGCCACAACACGCCGCCTGCTCATGGAGCCGCGCCGCTCAACATCGCGCGGCCCACCGCATCACGATCTTTCACGATCTCGATCAGCGTCCCGTTGTGCATCGCATACACGCGGTCGGACAGCTGCATGACTTCGTCGAGATCACTACTGTAGATCACCACGGCCATGCCCGCATCGCGAGCGGCCTGCAAGGCGGTGTGCACGGCCTGCGTGGCTACGAAGTCGAGTCCCCGCGACGGGTTCTCCACGACGAGCGCCTTGCGCGCCGTCTCGAGCTCTCGCCCCAGCACGAGCTTTTGCTGATTGCCCCCTGATAGTGAGCGCGCCAGTGCGTCGGCGCCCGAGGCGCGCACATCGAACCGCTGCAGCAGTGCCGTTGTACGCGCGCGGAAGGCGCCCCAATCCAACACGCCGCGGCGTGCCCCGGCACCCTGCAGTGCCGTGTTCTCGAAAAGCGGCGCGTCGAGCATCAGGGCATCGCGGTGTCGATCTTCCGGTACGAACCCGACGTTCTCCGGAATGGTGCGTGTACCGGACGTCGGTGACAGCCTCCCAGCCAGCACGCGCAACAGTGCGTGCTGACCAGCACCTTCCACCGCACCGATACCGACGATCTCACCGGAGCGCACCTGCATGGTGGCCGCTCGTACGCGGTCGATGCCGTTCGCATCACGCACCGTGACTGCATCGAGCGCGAGTACCGTCGGTCCGGTCGTACTTCGGTGTGCCCATACCGCGCGAGCGCCGCTCACGTTGGCGAAAAGTACGTCCGACGTGAGCGCCGCACCGCCGAGCATCGCTGTGGCGATCTGTTCTTGCGTGGTGTCGCGGGTCGGCGTCGTGAGTACGGTGCGTCCGCGATGCAGCACGGTGATGTCATCGGCCACGGCCAGCGCGTCACGCAACTTGTGCGTGATCAATACCACCGCCTTTCCGGCGTCGGCGAATCCGCGAATCCAGCGCAATAACTCGGCCGCTTCGGGTGGGGCGAGCACGGCGGTGGGCTCGTCGAGGATCAACAGCTCGACGCCGCGCGCGAGCGCCTTCACGATTTCACATCGCTGCTGCGCACCAATGGAAAGATCCTGCACGCGCGCGTCGGGATCGAGTGCCAGTCCTGCGAGACCGGCGACCTCACGCACGCGGTCCGCTGCGCGCCGTGGATCAAATCGGCCACGTCCACCGAGTGCAATGTTCTCGGCCACGGTCATCGACGGCACCAGCGTGAAATGCTGGTGCACCATGCCGATGCCGCGATTCAGCGCATGCGCCGGTGAGCGCATCGAGGTCGGCACGCCGTGCCATTTCATCACGCCATCGTTGGGGCGCAGCAGCCCGAACACCACGCGCATTAGTGTGGTCTTTCCCGCACCATTCTCGCCCAGGAGCGCGTGCACACTGCCAGCGCGAAGATGCAACGATGCGCCTTCGAGCGCACGCACGCGGCCGAAGCTGTGGGTGATGCCGTCGAGCGAGAGCAACAGTGCCCCCGTCGGCACCGCCGTCACGAACCCGTTGGCAAGTGCAGGAAGGTCCACGGCAGCCCGAAGCGCGTCTCCAGGAACGCACCCAGCGCCTGAACGCCGAGTGTTTCGGTGGCGTAGTGCCCGGCGTACACCACGCACAGGTCATGCTCGATGGCGTTTACTGTCGTGTGATGCGGTCCCTCGCCAACGATCAGCGTGTCGATGCCGCGATCACGCGCCTCTGCCAACGTCTCCGCCGACGCGCCGCCGCCGGTGCAGATCGCCCACCGACGGGTGCGACGTCCCTGTGGGGGGATTGTGGTCCGGATGGTCCCGCCGTAGCGGGCCGAGAACGCTTGCACACGACTCACCAGATCATCGGTAGGCTCGTTGGCCGCGCCGGTCACGCCGATGTCGACGGTCTTGAATCGGGCGAAGCCGCCGTCCGGTGTCAGCCCCAGCGCCTGCGCGAGCCGCACGTTATTTCCGTGCTCGGCGTGCAAATCGAGCGGCAGATGCGAGGAGTACACGGCAAGTCCGCTGGACAGGAGCGAGCGGAATTTGTCGTATTGCATGCCGATCAGTGGTTGCACCCCACTCCAGAAGAGACCGTGGTGCACGATCAGTAGATCGGCGCCAGAAATCACGGCCTCGGCGATCGCCGCGCGCGAGGCATCGACTGCCACCGCCACCCGCCGTACCGTTCCGGGGTTGGCTACCTGGAGTCCGTTCACCGCTCCGGGATAGTCGGGGATCTCGCCGGTGCGCAACTCCAGGTCGAGCGCGGCGACGATGTCGCGCAGCGGGACGGTCGGGAGCATGCTGCCGTTGGCGCTGGCTGAGGCGAGAATGCGATCGGTTTCCGGGGTCGACACGCGTTACTTTGCCGCCGGTGGAAGCGCCTTCGCGTTGTCCGTGCCGCTCAACAAATCGGTCAGCCCCATGAAGGTGCCCGCCTTGAGTAGCGCGCCCACGGAGTCGCTGGCGGTGATCACGGCCGTTGGCACGCGTTCGCGCATGGTTGGGTTGATGACCATGCGCACCACGTCATCCTTCACGCCCAGAGTGATGACGCGACCCGTGAACGTTCCGGCCTGTATCTCGCGCGCAATCATCATGAACGCCTTCGGCAGGTCGATCACCACACTGCCGATGATGACGTCTGGCGCCACGTTGTTTTGGTCGGCGTTGGTCCCGAAGGCGAGAATTTGCTTTTCACGCGCGGCCTGAAAGACGCCCAGCCCCGCGGCATCGGCGTTCTGCAGAATGATGTCGACGCCCTGTGCGATCTGGGCGAGCGCCTGTTCCTTGCCGGCGCTGACGTCATCCCAGTTACCGATGTAGGACGTAAGGACGGTGACCTTCGGATTGACCGACTTGGCGCCGCGCTCGAAGGCGAGGAAGCTGGTCTTCACGGGCGGCAGTTCCGTGCCGCCGATCAGGCCAAGTTTGTTCGTCTTGGTCATGGCGCCGGCGATCATGCCCGCCTGATAGGAGGCTTCTTCGAAGGCGAAGGCGATACCGGCCACGTTGGGCGCGGTGACGCGTCCCGAGGTGATGACGTAGTTCGTTTTCGGGTAGCTGGGCGCGATGCGGGTCGCCGCCTCTTGATACTCGAATCCGTTGCCGATCACGAGGTCGTAACCCTGCGCGCCATACTGCCGGAAGTTCTCATCGAATTCGGCCGGCGTCTTGGTCTGGATATGCGATGTTTCCGCGCCGAGTGAATCGCGGATGGCGAGGAGCCCTTCGTGGGCGATGCCATTCCACGATTTGTCGGAGATTGGCCCGGGAGTCAGCAGTGCGACCCGCATTTTGGTGCCGGCGCCAGTGGAATCGGCGGTGCTCTGTTCCTGCTGTCCGCCGCAGGCGGTGAGGGCGCTTAGGAGAGCGAGGACAGCGTTTCTGGCGAGGCGGTTCGTGAGCATAATGAGATCCTTACGGAAGCTTAGGCGCGTTGGTGTTTCAATGGTGGCGTTTTCGTGCACAGAAAAGCGCGGTGCTTGGTTAATCGAGAGAAACGCCGAGCAGGTCGAGGAGTCGCTCGAGATCATCGTTGGAGAAGAAGGCGATGCGGACTTCGCCTTTGTCTTTTGCTGAGAGGTGAATGGACACGCCGGTCTGGAGTTTCCGTCGGAGTCGTTCTTCTATCTGGCGAACGGTGGCGGCGGAGGCGCCTGCTGGCGTTGTGGGTTCGGTTTCGGTCTGTTTCTTCCCAGCGGCTGGCGGTTTCGGTCGTCCGACTTGAACCCGGCGTTCGACTTCGCGGACGGAGAGTCCGCCGTCGATGATGTCTCGGGCCAGGTCGACGATGGCGCGTTCGGTGGCCAGCGGGAGGAGGGCGCGGGCGTGTCCGGCGGTCAGCTGTTTTGCCTGCAGCATCCGGCGCACGGAAGCGGGGAGCTGGCGGAGGCGGAGGGCGTTGGCGACGGTCGAGCGATCCTTCCCGACGACGTCGGCGACTTCCTGGTTGCTGAGCTGGAATTCTTCGGCGAGTCGGTGGTATCCATCGGCTTCCTCGATGGGGTCGAGGTCGGCGCGTTGGAGGTTTTCGATCATAGCCAACACGAGCAGCGTCTTGTCGTCGACCGGTTTAACGAGGGCGGGGATCTCGGTCCATCCCAACCGGGTGGCGGCTCGGAGGCGTCGCTCACCGGCGATCAGTTCGTAGCCGGTGCCATTGGGGGCTGGGCGCACGGTGATCGGCTGGAGTAGGCCATTCACGCGCAGACTCGCTTCGAGATCGGCGAGTTCTTCGGGGCGGAACTCTTGTCGCGGTTGGTAGGGATTGGCGCGGATCTGGGCGAGCTTGAGGGTGCGCAGCGGGGATTCCTCGCGCGCGTTCTCTGGCTGTTCGGCGGTCGAGGTCGCCGAGTTGGCGGCTTTGGCCGTCTCTTTGGGGGCGTCACGCCGAGCGAGGAGGGCATCGAGCCCGCGTCCAAGGCGGCGAGGGGGTTCAGGCGTCATAAGAGCTACGTAAGTGCTTGATGCAGAGAATGTTACGTGCCTTCTGGGGGCTTGGAGGCGGCGGCCGTGCGATCGATGAGTTCGCGGGCGACGGCCATGTAGGCCTGAGCGCCGACGGATGACACATCGTATACCACGATCGGCTTGCCGAAGCTTGGGGCTTCGGCCAAGCGGATGTTTCTGGGAATGACGGTGCTGAAGACCTTGTCGCCGAAGTGGGTGCGGGCGTCGTCGGCAACCTGCCTTGAGAGATTGAGTCGGGCGTCGTACATGGTGAGCAGGACGCTATCGACTTCGAGGTCCGGGTTGAGCGAGTCCTGGACGCGTTGCACGGTGCTCAGCAACTGCGAGAGTCCCTCGAGTGCGTAGTACTCGCATTGCAACGGGATGAGGATGGCGTCGGCGGCCACGAGCATGTTCAGCGTGATGAGCCCGAGTGACGGTGGGCAGTCGATCAGGATGAAGTCGTACCGTTCGCGGATGGGCGCCAGGGCATCGCGCATGCGGGTCCCCCGGTCTTCGGCATCGACGAGCTCGACTTCGGCGCCGGAGAGTTCGGGGGTGGTCGGGAGGACGTCGAGGTGTCGGAACTGGACGTTGGGTATGATGGCCTGATCGACGGAGGCTCCGCCGATGAGGACGTCATAGCAGTCCATGGTGAAGTCGTCGCGGGAGATTCCGCATCCGCTCGTGGCATTCCCTTGTGGGTCGGCATCGATGAGGAGCGTGCGCTGCTCAGCGACTGCGAGGGAGGCGGCGAGGTTTACCGCGGTGGTGGTCTTACCGACTCCACCTTTCTGGTTGGCGATAGCGAGGATGCGTGCCAAGAGACGTCTGCGAGGAGGGTGCGCGGGGACGGGTAGTATAGGCGTCGCGTGGGTCCGGGCCTATCGTGGGAGCAGACCAATTCGGTGGTTTGGTGCAGGAATTGTGCGGTTTGGGCGTTTCACGTGAAACATGGCATGGTCCGGGAGGTGCAGAAGGGGAGAGGTCGCACCGTTTCACGTGAAACAGTTGCCAAGAAAAAGGGGGAAGCCTCAAAATCGCCCCCGTTATCGCACGTTCAACTCGCACTCCTTCGCATAGGGCGGTGCCGCCTCGGCCTCGGCGGCTACTTCGTGAAGCGCCAGCGCGTCGTCACACTGACCGCGATCGTGGCCATGCCTTCACTCACGGGCGTGGGAGCCGACGCGTCGGCCATCTCCATCCTCGCCATCGCCATCACGGCTCGCGGTTGCGGGCGCTCGTACTCATTGATGTTGAGTTCGAGCAGTTCGGCGATCTGTCCGCCCGCGGCCTTGGCCGCAACCTCCGCCTGACGCTGCGCGCTTTCCACGGCTTTGATCAGCGCCGACTCTTCGGCCTTGGCGCGGTCCTTCACCACAAAGTCGACTCCGGCCACCCGGTTGCCGCCACTGGTGAGGGCGGCATCGATGATCGGTCCGGCCTGCTCGATCTTGTCGGTCTCGACCTGCACGATGTTACTCACGCGGTAGCCGTCGATGACGACGCGCTGGGTCTTCTCATCGTACCGCTGGATCGGCATGACGCTGTAGTTGAGCGTCTGGATCTGCGAGGCGGGAATGCCCAGTGCCCGGATGGCGGTAAGGATCGCCGTCTGCTTCTGGTTGTTCTCCTTCGAGGCGAGCGCGGCGGTCCTGGCCTGCGTCTCCATGCCAACCTGCACCTGCGCGCGGTCGGGCGTGACTTGCACCTCGCCACGCCCGGTCACCACGATCTGCGGTGGCGGCTGCGGCATCGACATCTGGGCCGCCGCCTGGGTGGCGAGCATGGGGGCGGCGAGTACGGCGAGTGCGAAGGCGGCAGCAGTGAGCGGGCGAACGGTCCGGTTCGACAAGCGCATGATCATGGTGAATCTCCTCATCTATAAAGAACGCGTGTGGTGGCGATTGGCTTCTACCCCGTGCGGCCATTTTTGGTCAAATGTGGCACAGTTTGATGGCGAACCGTACGAAATATGTTGCGAAAAGTGATTTAATGACGATACACTATAAAAACATTATACAGCCATTATCACGACAAATATTGTTATCGTGTGGGATTCTCAGTTTTGCGCCTATTTGCCGAGTCGGGGCAGGCTGACGCCTCTTTTCGGAGACGAACAGATCCGGCAAAGGTGCACACGTTCTGAGCTGTTCTTCGCGCTCTTCGCGTCCTTCGCGTTCTTCGCGTCAAATGGCGGTGCTTTCGGCTTTCTCGGTATCATCGGAGAGCCCGCTGGTTCACGCGAAGTCCGCGAAGGGCCGCGAAGAGCGCGAAGAACTGCAAAAGAAAAACACTGAATGGATCTCGGCAGGCAGCCGGCGCCGAGCCGAACCAAAAAGGTGTGGTTGCTGTTCTTCGCGGCCCTTCGCGTGAACCGCGGTACTCACCGATCGCTCGGTGCCATCCGCACGCACACCCTACTCACCAATCGGCGTCCGCCGGATCTCCATCAGCAGATTCTGCAGATCCGCCGGGCTGATGCCCGGGATCTGACCCGCCTGGGCCAGCGTGGCCGGGCGGATGCGCGTGAGCTTCTGGCGGGCCTCGATCGAGATCGTGAGCATCGCCTCGTAGTTCAGCGACGCGTGCAGCGAGACCGCACCCTGAGCCCTGAGCCGGTTCGCGCGGTTCCGCTCCTTCTCGAAATAGCGCTCGTACTTGATCTCGAGCTCCGCGCCGACCACCGCGTCCACCGGGAGCGTGTCACCCACCCCCGCCGCCGCGAAGAGGGCTTGCAGCGACACATCCTGACGGCGCGTAAGCTCGATCGCCCGCACCGCGTGCAGCAACGGCGCCGAACCCACCGCTCGCAACAGTGGATCGGCTACCGTGGGCGACATGCTGGTGCGCTCGGCCAGCGCGTATGCCTCGCGCACCGCCCCCAAACGCATGCCCATTGCCGCCTGCTCGAGCGGCGTGAGCAACCCCAACCCGTCAGCGAGCTCGCCCAGCCTCGCGAGCGCGTTGTCCTGACGGACCGTGAGACGAAACTCGCTGCGCGACGTGAACAACCGATATGGCTCGTCGACGCCGCGCGTGACCAAATCGTCGATCAGCACCCCGATGTAACTCGTCTCGCGGCCGAGGATCACCGGCTCGCGCTCCTGCACCCAGCGGGCGGCATTGAGCCCGGCGATCACGCCCTGACCGGCCGCTTCCTCGTAGCCCGTCGTCCCGTTCACCTGTCCCGCGAAATACAGACCGTGCACGGCGCGCGAGGCGAGCGTGGACGACAGCTGGGTGGGCGGATAGTAGTCGTACTCGATCGCATAGCCGGCGCGCGTCATACGCACCGCTTCGAGGCCGCGCACACTGCGCATCACTGCGAGCTGCACCGGCGCCGGCAGCGACGTCGACAAGCCGTTCACGTACAACTCACTCGTGTCGTGACCCTCCGGCTCGAGAAAGAGCTGATGCTGCGCCTTATCGGGAAACTTCACCACCTTGTCTTCGACGCTCGGACAATAGCGCGGACCACGCGACGCGATCGCTCCACCGTACATCGCCGACTCGGCCAGATGGTGTGCGATGATCGACGTGCCCGCTTCGTCAAGCATCGTGAGCCAGCAGGGCATCTGCGCCGGATGCCGTGTACGCCGTGCACCGTCCATGACATGCGCGCGTGGCGTCGCCCAGAAATGCGACCACGAATAATCGAACTGCTCGATCTCACTGTGCTGCAGTTCGAGATCGGCCGTGCGCACACTGCGTCCATCGATGCGCGGCGGGGTGCCCGTTTTGAAGCGCTCGGTAACCAGACCCAAGGCGTCGAGCTGCTCGCCGAGCAGTACCGACGATGCCTCGCCGGCGCGACCGCCGCTGATCTGCGTCCCCGTACCGATATGCATCTTGCCGCGTCCGAATGTGCCGGTGGTGAGCACCACGGCGCGCGCGCCGAAGCGCCGGCCTTCGATTGTTTCCACGCCCGACACACGTTCGCCGCTGGCGTCGAACAACAGCCGCGCCACCATGCCCTGAATCGTGACCAGCGTGGGCTGCGCCTCCAGCAACTGCCGCACCGCGCGCCGATAGAGGCCGCGATCGCACTGCGCGCGCGGCGCCCAGACCGCCGGTCCCTTGCCGCGATTGAGCATGCGGAACTGCACCGACGCCAAATCGGTAGCGCGCCCCATGATGCCGCCCAGAGCATCCACTTCGCGTACGACCGTACCCTTGGCAATGCCGCCGATGGCCGGGTTGCACGACAGCTGCCCGATCTGCTCGAGCGCGCCGGTGATCAGCGCCACCGAGGCGCCGGAGCGGGCCGCCGCTACGGCGGCCTCGGTGCCGGCATGTCCAGCGCCGATGACGACGACGTCGAACGACGCCTCAAAATCCGCGCGAGGGGGCGAGTGAACGGTCATGGCACTCTAAGCTAGACGGTGCGGCAAGCCGGTACGGCCGCTATATCCCTCAGACTTCGTACGATTCTCCCGACCGACGACCGATGCCGCTGATTCTGCCCAATACCGCACCGACACTCCTCATCCGGAAGTCGGCCTTCGAGCGCGTCGAGATGACCCGCGCACAGGTCGACGAAGCACTGGGACTCACCCCCGACGAATTCCGGATTGAAGGGTCGCTGATCGCCATCGGCCCGCTGGTCGGCGAAGACTCGCTCGGCGATCTGATCGAGCGCCTCGAGGCGGCCGGACTCGTGTACTACGACGACTTCTTCGAATTGAGTGGCAACTGGCCCGAGTGGCTCCGGCTCTTCGCCATGGATGCTTCGGTCTGATTTACCAGTCTTCGGTGCCGTTCGGCGGAGAGCCACACGTCGCTGCGCCGAAGCACGCCTTCCCAGCCGCACCCGAGGCACCAGCTGCGGCGGAAGCGCTCCCCGAGGACCCGCCACCCGCCGACGCGCTCGACGGCCAGCGTCTCGTCGTCGCACATCGGGCACTCGTCACCGTCAGGGATAATCATCACGAACGCCTTGGTGGCGAGCCAGATGAACGCGAAGCGGATCGACACGAAGAAGACGATGAAAATTGCTGCGTCGGTCCAACTCCAGCGTCCAGGCATCGGGTGACCTCAGCGGGGAAACAGCGACCGACCGTCGCGCGAGGTGCCGGTGGTTCCTACGCCCAATTAGCGAAGAGCTCTCGCGAACCGTTCCAGCCGGACGCTCAGGAACTCGGCCGCGCGCCATTCCCCGTAGTACCATGGATTCCACGGCCGGCGACCTGACGTGAAGCCCACGTGCCCGCCGCGTGCTGGAAACTCGAGCTCGACCCGTTCATTGCCGTGCAACTCGCGTCGCACCTGGTCGAGCACGTCGGCCGGTAGAAACGGGTCATCGACCGCGCTCAGGAGCAGCGTCGGCAGCTGAATGCGCGACAGGTAGGGCAGAGAGCTGGCGCGGGCGTAATAGTCGGCGGCATCGTGGAAGCCGTGCAGCGGTGCGGTGAAGGCGTCGTCGAACTCCCAGAGCGTTTGCGCCTTGGT
>CANGXK010000023.1 GCA_947457715.1 Gemmatimonadota bacterium | reverse complement strand
TTGGTGTTTGTTTGTGGGTGTTGGTGTCCACCCCCCCCCCCCCCCCAAACTCTCACTCGCCACCCGAAACCCACGTGCGTGTCAGTGAACGCCACCTATACTCCCCTCACTTGGTGGTCAGTCGACCCAGTGCGCCCCTTACCACCGCCCCCACATCCCCACCCGCCCCGCCGTCCATGACGCCCCGTACGGCGCGATCGGCTTCGAGCTGGTTGTAGCCGAGCGCGATGAGCGCACGAATGGCGTCGTCGGCCACCGGGCTTGCGGGGGTGCCCGCTGCTGTCGGCGCGGAGCCTACGGTGTCCATCTTATCGGCCAGATCGAGGATGATCTGCTCGGCCTTCTTCCTGCCCACCCGCGGCACGCGCATGAGCGTCGTGATGTCCTTCTCGCGCAGCGCACGCACCACGCGCTCCGGCGTGAGTGACGACAGAATCCCGAGGGCGAGCGCGGGGCCGACGCCCTTGGCCACGAGGAGTCGCTGAAACACGGCGCGGTCATAGCGATCGGAGAATCCGTACAAGTGCCACGCGTCTTCACGTACGGCGAGATGCGTGTGCAGCGTGATCGGCGCCCCTTGCGGCGGCAGCGATTCGAAGACCGAGAGTGGAATGAGGCACTCGTAGCCCACACCGCCCGCCGTCAGGATTTCCACGCGATCGAGTTCGCGATGGACGAGGGTGCCGGAGACGAGAGCGATCATTTCACGAGCTTGGAGAGAGGGATGCGCATCGCCGGCAGCTCGGGGAGCTTCGGTCGCGATGACATGAGACAGGCGCAGAGCGCGGCGGCCACGCCGTCGGCGGCGTCGGCGGGCTGCGGCGCACTCTTGAGGCGCAGCAGGCGCGCGACCATGAACTGCACCTGCAGCTTTGTGGCGGCGCCGTTGCCGGTGATCGCCTTCTTGATCTCGGCCGGCGGATACTCGCAGATCGTGAGTGCGGCCTTCTGTGCGGCAAGGAGAATGACGCCGCGCGCGTGACCGAGCACGATCGTGGTGCGCACGTTTTTGGCGTAAAACACGTCTTCGACGGCCATGGTGTCGGGACGGTGTCGTGCGAGGATCTCCTCGACACCTTCGTGGATCTCCAGCAGACGCTGGGGCAGCGGGTCCTTGGCCGTGGTGCGGATCACGCCACACTCCACGAGGGTGGCGATGCGGCCATCGAACGCGACCACACCGTACCCCGTGACGGCGGTGCCCGGATCGATCCCGAGCACCAGCGACGGGCTCACGCCTCGGCCATCGCGTCGTCGTCCATCTCGAAGTTCGCGTCGACCTTCTGCACATCGTCGAGCTCTTCGAGCGCGTCGAGCAACTTCATGAGCTGATCGGCAGCGGAGCCTTCCACCTTTATGGTGCTCTTGGGCACCCAGGCGAGTTCCGCGTCTGCGACTTTGTACTTCTTGGACTCGAGTCCTTCCTTGGTCGCGTGCAGCGCACCCGGATCGGTCGTGATCGTGAATTCGGTGTCGTCGCGCACGACATCATCGGCCCCTGCCTCGAGCGCGGCTTCGATGAGCGTGTCCTCGACCACACCATCGGCCGACACCGACATCTGTCCTTTCCGCTCGAACAGATAGGCCACCGAGTTGCTCGACCCCATGTTGCCGTGGTTGCGCGACAGCTTGTGCCGCACATCGGCCACGGTGCGCGTGGGGTTGTCGGTGACCGCCTGGATCATGATCGCGACGCCGCCCGGTCCGTAGGCTTCGTACAGCACCTCGACGTAGTCCACGCCTTCCAGCTCGCCCGTGCCCTTCTTGATGGCGCGGTCGATGTTGTCCTTGGGCATCGACACCGCTTTCGCGTTGTCGATGGCGGTGCGCAGGCGAGGATTGCCGCCAGGATCACCCCCGCCAAGCTTGGCGGCCATGGTGATTTCGCGGATCAGCCGCGTGAAGAGGGCGCCGCGCTTGTTGTCGGTGGCGGCCTTCGCGCGCTTGATCGTTTTCCATTTGCTATGTCCTGCCATCGCCCTGCCCCGTTGATGCGGATGGGTGTCTCGTCACACTGATCCCGGGGAAAATAACGCCGAAGGGGGGTGGGGTGTTAAAACCCACGGCCCATGGCCCACGGCGGAGAGCCGTGAGCCGTGGGCCGTGAGCCGTGGGCCGTAAGCCGTGGGGAAAACCGCTCTCTCAATCCTCCAGCCCTGCTTCGAAGCGATTGACCCGGCTGTCGACGGACAGATCGACGAACCCCTTCGATGCGGATCAGCGGCGGGATGGCGGCGCTGGCGTCATGAGCCGCCGAGCTGGCGCGCGAGCTTCTCGAGTTCCTGCACGGACGGGCCGTCGAGATGTGACTCGGCGGCGGCGACGAGGCTGCGGAGTGCGCCCGCGACCTGCGGCGGTGCGCTGGTCGTCGCCTCGACGCAGCGGGCAAAGGGAACGCGTGTGGTGGCGGGGAGAGCGAGCGAGGCCAACCAGACCTTGGCGGCGGCCGCACGAGTCACCCGTTCGCCGGGAAGGAGCGCATCGCCCGCCAGCATCCCGTGGGCGAGGCGGGCGGTCATCAGGGCCGCGAGCGCGACTTCACGCCCCCCGCCCAGTGGCAGGCGCCCCGCGAGCGCGGCGAGCGCGGGGAAGGGGAAGCGGAGTGGTTCGAGTGCGAAGGGAAGCGATTCGGTGTGCACGGGACGAATGTAACGCGATCGCCGCCGGCCGCTGGACGGACGCCGCCGGACGGACGCCGCTGGACGGACGCCGCTAGACCGTGGTCCCGCTGCTCAGGTACCTTACCCATATGGCGCTGCTGGCAAAAACGATTCTTTGGGTGGACGACGAAGCGGAGCTTCTCGAGCCGCATCGACTCCTGCTCGGAGACAGGGGCTATCACGTCGAGACGGCGACGAACGCCGACGACGCGCTCGAGCTCCTGCGACGGCGCCCGTACGACCTCGTGCTGCTCGATGAGCAGATGCCTGGCACCCGCGGGCTGGATGCCTACAAGGAAATCCGCGAGATGCTGCCGACCATGCCTGTCGTCATGGTCACCAAGAGCGAAGAGGACGCCACGCTGAAGGAAGCGATCGGCGCGAACATCCGCGATTACCTCGTGAAGCCGGTGACGCCGCGTCAGGTGCTCACGGTGATCACCCGTATCCTCGAAGGTCCGCTGATCCGCTCGCAGGCGTTGGCCCGCGCGTTCGTGGAACGGTTCCGCGCGATCGAGGCCGAGCGGTATGCCGGGCTCGATTGGCGCGGCTGGATCGAGCGCTTTGCGGAGCTCATGCAGTGGGATGTCGACTTGGCGGCGGCCGGCGAACTGGGGCTGCACGAGTCGTTGCGCGGATTGTATCCCGACATGCACCGCGAGTTCGCGACGTTCATGCGAACGGAGTATCCACGGTGGTTGCGCGAGCTCGAAGGCGATCGTCCCCCGCTCTCGGTGGACGTCGTGACGGAGTTCGTCATGCCGGTGCTGGCCCGCGATCGCAAAGCGATCTTCGTGGTTATCGACTGCCTGCGCGTGGATCAGTGGCGCGTGCTCGAGCCCCTGCTGGCTCCGCTGTACGACGTGGAAACGACGCACTACTACTCGATTCTGCCCACCGCCACGCCGTACGCGCGGAATGCGCTGTTCAGCGGTCTGTTTCCGGCTGAGATCGCGGCGCGCTTCCCCGCCTGGTGGGGCGAAAAGGACGACGAAACGCTCAACATGCACGAGCGCGACTTGCTAGTGGCGCATCTCGCGGAGCTGAAGGTCCAGGCGCCGGTGCGCTATCACAAGATCACGACGGCGGCCGACTCCGATGATCTCGAACGCCACTTGCCGGGCGCGATCGCCGGCGAAGGCATTCATGCGTTCGTGTTCAACTTCGTGGATATGCTCACGCATGGCCGAAGCGAGTCGATGATTCTGTTCGAAGTCGCGCGCGACGAGATCGCGCTGCGGGCCATCACCAAGCAGTGGTTCGAGCGGTCGGCGCTGTTCACGCTGCTCAAGGAAGCGTCGCGCCGGAATATCTCCGTGGTCATCACCAGCGATCACGGTGCGCTGCACTGCAACTCGCCCGCCACCGTGTTCGCCAAGCGCGATGCCACGGCCAACCTGCGGTACAAGTTCGGCGAGGATCTGCGCGCCGAACGCCCCGAGCAGGCGTTGTTGTTCACGAATCCCGAAGATTTGCGACTGCCCAATCGCGGCCCCGGCAACAACACGCTGATGGCCGCCGGCGACACGTTCTTCGTGTATCCCACCAAGCTGCGTGAATACCAGAGTCGGTACCGCGGATCCTTCCTGCATGGTGGTGTGACGCCGGAAGAGTGCATTCTGCCGGTCGCCCTGCTCACGCCCAAGCGGTGATCGACGCGAGATGAGCGCACCGCAGGGGTTATGGGGACGGTTGTGGGGGTTCGTGCGCCCACACCGGTCGAAGCTGGTGGGCGTGGTGTCGCTCAACCTGCTGGCCGCTGTGTTCGACGTGTTCTCGTTCACGCTACTGATTCCGTTTCTGAACGCGCTGTTCGAGCAGCCGCAGCTGATCCCGAGCAACAAGGCCGTCTCGGCCATTTTGAATACAACGATTGGGTTTCTGCTCGATCCGGCCAATCCAAGGGAATCGCTTCGCAACGTGATTTTTTTGGTGTTGCTCGCGGTGACGCTCAAGAACGTGCTGGTGTGGCTGAGCGGTCAGATCGGGGCGCAGCTGCAGGAGTTCGTGGTGCGCGATCTGCGCGATGCGATGTATGCACATCTGCTGCGCTTGCCCATGAGCTGGTTCACCGCGAACAAGGTGGGCCAGGTGATTTCCCGCATGCTCACCGACACCACGAACGCCAAGGCCGTGGTCACCGAACTGGTCACCCGGTCGATTTGGAGCACGGCGCAGGTGGTGTCCACGATCGCGATCATGTTCGCCGTGTCGTGGAAGTTGTCGCTGGCGTCGTTGGTGGTGGTGCCGCTCACCGTCCTTTCGCTGCAGCCCGTGCTGCGCAAGTTGCGCAAAGGCCATCGCCGCATGGGCAACGAGCAGGGCGAAATCACCAGCATGGTGCAGGAAGTGGTGAGCGGCATCCGCCTCATCAAATCGTACGGCGCAGAAGTGCGTGAAGAACAGCGCTTCGTGACGCGCAACGCGGCGTTCGCCAAGGGCTATGTGCGCATCGGCCGGCTCGCACTCATGTCGGGCCCCGTCACCGAGACGCTCGGCGCGGTGATGGCCGTGTCCATTCTCTGGTTCGGCGCCCAGTTGGTCCTCGAAGAGAAGTCGATGGACGGCGCACTGCTGGTGACGTTCCTGATCTGGGTGATGCGCCTGTTGCAGCCGCTCAAGCAGCTCTCGCAGGTGCCGGCCGCGGCGCAGCAGTCGCTGGCCAGCGCCGAGCGCATTTTCGAAGTGCTCGACTCGCCCACGGAGACCGCCGCCGATCGGGGCACAATCACCGCGCCGACCTTTGCCGCGTCGCTCGAATTCGAGCACGTGTCGTTCGCGTACGGCGACGATGCGCCGGCGCTGTCCGATGTCTCGTTCTCGGCACGCAAGGGTGAGGTGGTCGCCCTCGTGGGCGCGAGTGGCGCGGGCAAGAGTACACTCATCGACCTGCTGCCGCGGTTCCTCGAGCCCACCAGCGGCCGCATCATGCTCGACGGCGTCGATCTGCGAAACATCACGCTCGATGCGTTGCGCGCGCTGACCGGCATCGTGAGTCAGGATACGGTGCTCTTCAACGACACCGTGCGGGCCAACGTGGCCTTCGGACGCACGCAGGTCACGCAGGCGCAGCTCAACGCGGCCGCGCGCGCGGCCAACGCCATGTCGTTCATCGAGGAACTGCCCGAGGGATGGGACACCAACCTCGGCGAACGCGGCTCGCGCCTGTCGGGCGGGCAGCGGCAGCGCCTTGCCATCGCGCGGGCCCTGCTGTCGGATCCGCCCATTCTCATTCTCGACGAAGCCACGTCCGCACTCGACGTGGAAAGCGAGCGATTGGTGCAGGAGGCGATCGACCGTCTGCTCGAAGGGCGCACGGTATTCGTGATCGCACATCGTCTCGCCACGATTCAGCACGCCGATCGCATTCTGGTGCTCGAGCGCGGGCAGCTGGTGGAGCAGGGCACCCATACCGACCTGCTGGTGCGCGACGGTGCGTATGCCCGACTGCATGCGCTGCAGTTCCATCGCGGCAGCGAGTGAGCCACGTGTGTTCTTGTGCTCACCACGGCCGCCTGGTGAGCGTTTGGCATTCGCCGGCCGAGCGCGTCGCCCCCCTCCACGCGTGGGAGCGCCTCATGGAAGACGCGGCCGGTGGTTGCGTCGGGTCGGCCGCGCCGTGTCCGACGCTCCCGTCGAGGCCGTGACCGTCGAGGCCGTGACTACCTCGGGCTCCGTCACCGGTGCCGTCCGCGATGTCGCGTGGCGACGGTTGCGTGACGATCGGCGGGCGTGGATCGGGGTCGGGGTGATTGCGCTGCTGTTGTTCGCCGCGCTCGTGGCGCCGTGGATCGACGGCGCCGATCCGAACCGAATCAATCTTCGCACCGCGTTGCAGGCGCCGAGTGCGGCGCATTGGTTCGGCACCGACTCGCAGGGGCGCGATGTGTGGTCGCGCCTCGTGCACGGCGCGCGCATCTCGCTGCTGGTCGGTCTGGTGTCGCAGGGGATTGCCCTGTCGATCGGCCTCGTGCTGGGGCTCGTGGCCGGCTACCGAGGCAAGTGGACGGAAGAGATCATCATGCGCCTCGCCGACGTCACGCTCGCGTTCCCGTCGTTGCTGCTGCTGATCGCGATGGCGGCCGCCTTCGAGCCCTCGCTCACGGTGGTGTGCATCGTGATCGGTGTCGTGGGCTGGGCCGGCATGGCCCGGTTGGTGCGCGGACAGGTCCTCGTGGTCCGTGAACTCGAATACGTGCAGGCCATGCGGGCACTCGGCGCGCGGGATCGTCGGATTCTGTGGCGCCATGTGCTGCCGAACGTGATCGCCCCGGTCGTGATCGCGGCCACGCTTGGCATCGCCGGTGCGATCATGGCGGAAGCCGCATTGTCGTTTCTGGGGCTCGGCGTGCAGCCGCCGACGCCGAGCTGGGGCGCGATGATCGCCGATGGTCGTGATCTCTCGCAGTTGCGGAACGCGCCGTGGACGAGCCTTGCTCCCGGCTTGGCGATCGGTGTCGCCGTGCTCGGATTCAACCTGCTGGGTGATGCCCTGCGCGACGCGCTCGATCCGCGTGGCGCGCGTCGAATGCCATAAGCAGATGCCCGTCTTACCCGCACCCGGATTTTCCCGATGACTGCACCCCTCGACGTCGTCGCCCTTCGCACGCGTGAGTACGGCTGGATGGCCAGCGATCCGGCAATTTTTCTCAACGCGGCCAGTGTGGGCCCGATGCCGGCGGCGGCCGTCGCCGTCGCGCAGACGTGGAGTCGCCTGCGGGCGCAGCCGCATCTGCTGCCGTTTCAGCAGCTGCTCGATGCCGCGTCGACTGCCCGCGCGCAGTTCGCCGAGTTGGTCGGTGCCGACGCCGACGAGATCGCGCTGATGCCCAATACCACCTATGGGCTCAACCTCGCGGCGCGCGCGCTTCCGCTGCGCCCCGGCACGATCCTGACCTTCGACGGCGAATTCCCGAGCTGCGTGTATCCGTTTCAGGCACTTGGCTCGCGCGGTGTCAACCTCGAGCTGATTCCCCGTCAGCACGGCCTCCCCGATGAAGACGCCCTCGTGGCGGCGATCGCGCGACCGGAGGTGGTGGCGGTGGTGATCTCGTGGGTGCAGTTCGCGACTGGCTACGTAGCGGATCTCGCGCGCATCGGTGCGGCCTGTCGCGCGCGCGGCGTGTTCTTTATCGTGGATGGCATTCAGGGGTGCGGTGTCCGCCCGATCGACCTGCACGCGCTGCCGATCGACATCTTTGCCAGCGGTGCGCAAAAGTGGCAGTTGAGTCCGTGGGGCACGGGCTTTGTGTATGTGCGCCGTGATCTGATACAGGCGATCAATCCGATCGACGTCGGGTGGGCGTGCATGAAGTCCTCCCTCGACTACACCCGGCTTACCGACTACGAGTTCGACTTCTTCGACGATGCACGACGCTTCGAAGTCGTGACGCTGGCGTATCAGGATTTTGCCGTAGCCAACGCGTCCACGCGCATCCTGCTCGATCTTGGCGTCTCCGCTGTCGCGGCGCACATCTCGGCCCTTGCCGGCCGCATCGTCGACTGGGCGCAATCGCGCTCCGATGTTCGCCTGGTGACACCGGCCGATCCTGCGCGACGGGCTGGGGTGATTGCCTTCGCGTCCGAGTCGTTGGACGCGATGGCCGGCCGTCTCAGTGCGGCGCACGTCGCCCATACCGTGCGGGAAGGAGCGCTCCGCCTGTCGCCGCACTGTTACAATACCCTCGACGAGATGGAGCGGGTGGTGGAAATTCTTGACAATTAGATGCGTGCCTCTTGGGCCATGAGTCCACGGCTGTCATGTTTTGTATCTAATGTCAAACTCGTCCAAGGACCTTCGGGCCACACTCACTCCCCGTAGCGTTGCGGAAGCGCTGCGGTCGTGTGCGATGCCGCTCGGTTGTCCCGTCGGGTATCTCGAGCGCCATCGGGTTGCCACCATCGAGCGGCTCTGTGATGAGGCCCCGGTCGTGCGGACCTTCGTGCGCCACGCGGTCGGGTTGGTGTCAGTGCCCTGCGAAGACGACGTCGGCCTCGGGCTCGATCCGGCGGAAGTCGAGGAACTGATTGCGCTCACCCGACGCGAGGCCCTCCCCGGATCGGTGATCGAGCTGCGCTCGGCCCGGCTCACCGTCAGCGATGATCCGGCCGCCCTCGCGTTGCTCGACGAGTGCACCCTTGCGCCGTCGCCAAGAGTCGCGGGCATGCTCGTGTATGATCCGCGTCGCGACGTACTCGACATGTTGCGGAACGATGTGTCCCCACGGGACTGGAACGAAGGCGGCGGCAACAGCGACTCGCCGCATCGTGTCGGTGCGCTGCAAGGCGGGGTGCTGGTTGCACTCGCCACGGTCGAAGCGCCGCAGGGACGGTTGGTGCGTGTGCGCGTGCTGGTGTCGCCCGCCCATCGCCGCATGGGCTACGGCCGCGTGGTACTCCACGCGCTCGTGCGTCACGTGCTCGGTCAGGGATTCATTCCCTTCGTGCGTCTGGCCGTCGGTGATCTGGCCGCGCGGACGCTGGCCGGTACCGTGGGCTTCGTGAGCTTCGCCCGTGCGTTGACGCTGCACGTGACGCGGGTTGATGCTGGCGTGCCGACCGAGCGCTGAAACTGCCAACTGCTTAGGAAGCAGGAAGGAGGGTGTCAGGGTGGAGGCAGCAGGACAGCCGCGTCGTGATCCTGCCTCCTCCTTCCTAAACCCCTCCGCCCTGCACCCTAAGCCGTTGGCCGTTCGCAGTTGGCATTTCGGAGCGCTTCGCGCTCACGACTCGAAGTAATTGTGCGTCTCCGCCGCCGCACCCGGGTGTACCACCGCCCCGTATCGTGCCGCACTGACCGTCTGCGCGTAGCGCCAAATCGCGCCTGACTGGAAGTCGTGACGCCGCGGTTCCCACACTGCTCGCCGTGCGGCGAGTTCGTCGTCCGTAAGCCGCACCGACATCGTGCCGGCGTTCGCATCGATGTCGATGATGTCTCCGTCGCGCAGCAGCCCGATCGGGCCACCGACCGCGGCTTCGGGACCGACGTGGCCGATGCACAGGCCACGCGTGGCACCACTGAACCGGCCATCGGTAATGAGCGCAACTTTATCGCCCATCTCCTGTCCGTAGATCGCGGACGTGGTGGAAAGCATCTCGCGCATGCCGGGTCCCCCGCGCGGTCCTTCGTAACGGATGATGAGCACGTCGCCGGCGTCGTAGCGCCGCTCCGTCACGGCGGCGAATGCGTCTTCCTCACTGTCGAACACCCGCGCCGGGCCGGTGAACTGCCGCACGTTGAGGCCGGCGACCTTCACCACCGCGCCATCGGGCGCGAGGTTGCCGCGCATGCCCACCAGCCCGCCGGTCATCGAGATGGCGCGCGACACCGGCATCACTACATCCTGACCTGCGGGGATCACTACGTCCGCCAGATTCTCCGCCAGCGTGCGTCCCGTCACCGTGATGCAGTCGCCGTGCAGGTAACCGCCGTCGAGCAACGCCTTGAGGATGATCGAGACGCCACCGATGTCGTTCACGTCCTTCGCGAGATACTTGCCGCCCGGTTTAAGGTCGGCCAGCAGTGGCGTGCGGGCGAAGACTTCGGCCACGTCGAACAGATCGAACGCGATGCCCGCTTCGTGCGCGAGCGCCGGCAGGTGAAGCGTGGCATTCGTGCTGCCGCCGGTGGCGGCCACGATGGCGGCGGCGTTTTCGAGCGACTTGCGGGTCACGATCTCGCGCGGACGCGGCCCGTCGCGCAGCAGGCGCATCACGGCGGCCCCCGACGCTTCGGCATACGCGTCGCGCGACACCAGCACCGCCGGTGGGCTTGCCGATCCCGGCAGCGCCAGCCCGATCGCTTCTGATACGTACGCCATGCTGTTGGCGGTGTACTGGCCGCCGCACGAGCCGGTGCCGGGGCAGGCGACTTTCTCGAGCGCCGTGAGCTCCTCGAGCGTCATTTTTCCCGCCGAGTGCTTGCCCACGCCTTCGAACACATCGAGGACCGTGACGTCGCGTCCCTGATAGCGTCCGGGCATGATCGAGCCGCCGTACAGAAACACCGACGGCACGTCGAGGCGCACCATCGCCATCATGAGACCGGGCAGCGCCTTGTCGCAGCCGCCGATCGCCACCAGGCCGTCATAGCAGTGGCCGCGGACGGTGAGCTCCACCGAATCGGCAATTGTTTCGCGGCTCACCAGCGATGATTTCATGCCGGCATGTCCCATCGCGATGCCGTCGGTCACGGTGATCGTGGTGAACTCGCGCGGTGTCCCGCCGGCGTCCGCCACACCACGCTTCGCCGCCTCGGCCTGACGGCGCAGCGAGATGTTGCACGGGGCCGCCTCATTCCAGCTGGAGACGACGCCGATCATCGGCTGCGCGATCTGCGTTTCGTCGAGCCCCATCGCGTAGTAGTACGAGCGATGCGGCGCGCGCTCGGGGCCTACCGTGGTGTGGCGGCTGGGGAGCTTCGACTTATCCATGCGATTGGGTACTCGGAGAGGTGGAGAACGGCCGCCTGCACCGTCCGAACGCTTACGGGACGTGGATCAATCCGAACTCGCGTGCGCCTTTCTTCAGCAACAGGTGACGACCGCGGAGCAGCCGATCGGCAGCGATCAGGCGATCGGCGGCCGACAGCTTCGTGCCGTTGATGCTGACGCCACCCTGTTCGAGCAACCGCTTCGCCGCACCGCGCGAGGCGGCCACGCCGAGGGCTGTCAGACACTCGTATACGTCGATCCCCTCGGAAAGCGCTGGACCGTCGGCGGGGGCCGAGTAGGCTGCGAACGGAATCTCCAGCCGCAGCGCCTCCAACGCGGCGTCGGAGAGTTGCTGCGGATCGGCCTTTTCGAACAGCAGCGCCGACACTTCCTGCGCCACCCGCGCCGCCTCGGCCCCGTGCACGCGCGTGGTCACTTCGGTGGCCAGGGCACGCTGGGCCTCGCGCCTTTCGGGCGTGGTCCGCACCGACTGATCGAGCGCCTCGACGGTCTCCCGGTCGAACAGCGTGAAGAAGCGCAAATACCGCGAGACGTCGCGGTCGTCGGCGCCGATCCAGAACTGGTAGAACTTGTACGGCGACGTGCGTGCCGGATCGAGCCACACCGACCCGCCGCCGGTGCTCTTGCCGAACTTCGAGCCGTCGGCGTTGGTGATCAGCGGAAAGGTGAGCGCGTTGGCGTCACCGCCCGTGGTGCGGCGGATCAGCTCGAGGCCGGCGGTGATATTGCCCCACTGGTCGCTGCCGCCGATCTGCAGCGTGACGCCCTCACGCTGATGCAGCGCGAGGAAGTCGTGCGCCTGCAGCAGCATGTACGAGAACTCGGTGAACGACAGCCCGGTCTCGAGCCGCGACTTCACGGAGTCCTTCGCCAACATATAGTTGATCGAAAAGTGCTTGCCCGTGTCGCGCAGGAAATCGAGCAGCGACAGCTTGGTGAGCCAGTCGGCATTGTTCACCAGCTTGGCGGCGTTCGGTCCCTCGAAATCGAGGAATTTGGCCAGCTGGAGCCGGATCGCCTCGGCGTTCTCGGCGATCGTTTCCAGCGTCTGCAGCGTACGCTCGCTGCTCCGGCCGCTGGGGTCGCCGATCATGCCCGTGCCGCCGCCCACCAGCGCGATGGGGCGATGGCCGGCCCGTTGCAGATGTACCAGTCCCATGACCGGGACGAGATTGCCCACGTGCAGGCTGGACGCCGTGGGGTCGAATCCGCAGTAGCCGGCGACCTGCCCCGCCGCGAAGGCGGCCGGAAGGCCTTCGGTGTGCTGGAACAGCAGCTCGCGCCAGGCGAGTTCGGGAATCGGGGCTGATGGCTCGGACATTCTCACAAGTTATCGCCGGTCCGGCTCTTGGCGCGCCCCCGCGCGAGCGGGTAGCCTTCAGATAACCTATGGCTCTCTCTTCCGTTCTTTCGCGGCGCCCGTGGCTCGGGTGGCTGCTCGTGGTTGGGATCTTCGGCGGCATGCTCGGTGCCGGCGGGCTGCTTGGCGCCTGGAGCGTCATCTGCCGCGACGGACGCTGTCCGTCGATCGCCTCGCTCGAGCAGTATGTCCCCCGCCAGACCTCCAAGGTGTACGCCGCCGACGGCCGCTTCCTCACGGAACTCGGTCTCGAGCGTCGCACCCTCGTGCGTTTGCAGGACATCCCCAAGCATGTGCGCGACGCGGTCGTCATCACCGAAGACCGGCGTTTCTATTCGCACTCGGGGATCGACTACTACCGCGTGTTCGGCGCGCTCGCGCGCAACCTGAAGGCCGGCAGCTACGTGCAGGGCTTCTCCACGATCACGATGCAGCTGGCTCGTAACGTCTTCTCCGATCGCATTTCCCGCGAGAAGACACTGCTGCGCAAGATCAAGGAAGCACGCGTGGCCCGCGCCATCGAACAGCGCTACACCAAAGACAAGATCCTCGAGCTGTACCTGAATCAGGTATACCTTGGCAACGGCGCGTACGGCGTGGAAACCGCCTCGCAGCGCTACTTCGGCAAGCCGGTGCGCGACGTGAGCGTGGCCGAAGCCGCCGTGCTGGCCGGATTGCTCAAGGGGCCCGAACGGTACAACCCACGCCGGTTCGCCGATCGCGCCATCCTGCGCCGCAATACGGTGCTCGAGCTGATGCGGCGCGAAGGGGCGATCAACAACGTCGATGCCTCGCTGGCCAAGGCGTTCCCGTTGCAGCTGGCGGAACGCACCGAATCCGGTGACGTGGCGCCGTACTTCGTGGAGTGGGTGCGTCAGGAACTCGAGGAACACTTCGGCAAGGGACTCTACGACGAAGGCTACAAGGTCTACACGTCGCTCGATGTCGACATGCAGGGTGCCGCCGAGCGCGCGCTGGAGAATCAGCTGCAGGCGATCGAGGCCGGCCGCCACGGCAAGTACCCGCATCTGACGTACGAAGCGTATCTGGCCCGGTCGGCCGAGGGTGGCGAGCGCGGGGCGGCCAACTCGCCGTATCTGCAGGGCGCGTTCGTGGCGGTCGACCCGCGTAGCGGTGCCGTGCGGGCGATGGTCGGTGGTCGTGACTTCGGCGACTCCAAGTTCAATCGCGCCGTGCAGGCGTTGCGGCAGCCCGGGTCGACGTTCAAGCCGATCGTGTATGCCGCCGCCGTGCATCAGGGCTTCAGCCCGGCGGCGATTGTCGATGACTCGCCGATCACGCTCGATCAGCTCAGCGGCGAAGTGTGGACGCCGCAGAACTACGACATGAAGTTCCAGGGCAACATGCCCATGCGGAAGGCATTGTATCAGTCGCGCAACCTCGCGGCGATCCGCACCGGCATGGCGGTCGGCGCCGGAGACGTGATCGCGATGGCGCAGCGTTTCGGGATCACCACGCCGATCCCCCCGTATCCCTCGGTCTTCATCGGATCAGCCGATGTGTACCCGGTGCAGATGATCGCGTCCTATTCCGTGTTTGCGAACCTCGGGCTCCGCACGACGCCGCACGCGATTCTCAAGGTGGAGAACGCCCAGGGCAAGGTGGTGTGGCAGCCGGCGACCGATCGCGAGGCGGTGTTGTCGCCCGAGGAGGCGTGGCTGATGGTGAGCATGATGAAAGACGTGGTGGTGCGGGGCACCGGCGCGCGCGTCTGGAGCTCGGGTTTCCGCGTCCCGGCGGGCGGCAAGACGGGCACCACGAATGATGGCGCCGACGTCTGGTTCATCGGCTACACGGCAGACCTGGTGGCCGGCGTGTGGATGGGCTTCGACAAGCCGCAGAAGATCAAAGCCAATGCGCAGGGTGGCGAGTTGGCGTCGCCGGCATGGGCCTCGTTCATGACCGAGGTCTATCGACGCAAGCCGCAGCCGCCCGACTGGCCGCGCCCCGATGGCGTCGTCGTACGCGAAGTCGACGCGCTGACCGGTCGGCTCGCGAACAGCAGCTGCATGACGGCGATCACCACCGAGTTCTTCGTGCAGGGCACCGAGCCGACGACCAGCTGCACCGATGCCGCGGCGGTGCCGACGCTCTCGGGCGACAGTGCCTCGCGCGCCCGCGCCAAGGCCGACTCGACCAACCCGTTCAAGATTCCGCCGCAGTGAACACACGGTGAGCTCCTCGTGAGCGGGCGCACGCTGTACACGGCGGAGTGGGTGCTCCCGATTTCGTCGGCGCCCATCCGCGCGGGGGCGGTGCTGGTGCACGACGGACGCATCGAGTTCGTGGGCCCGGCACGCGCGGTGACCTTCGCGCCCGACACCGTGCGAACCGTGGCCTTGGGCAACGCCGCGCTCCTGCCGGGGCTCGTGAATGCGCATTCGCATCTCGAGCTCACCCTGCTGCGCGGCTTTCTCGAAGGGCTCGACTTCCGCGATTGGCTGCGCACGCTCACGGAGGTCCGCCGTGACCTCATGAGCGACGAGCTATTGCTTGACGCCTCGCGGGCCGGCATCCGCGAAGCGCTGCGCAATGGGATCACCTGTCTCGCCGACACCACCGACTCCGGCGCACCGCTGGTGGCGATGCGTGAGTACGGGGTGCGCGGTGTGGGCTATCTGGAAGTGTTCGGCCCTGACCCTGCGCAGTGCGATGCCGCGCTCGCGCAACTGGCGGCGCGTGCGCTCACGGCGCGTGAGCACGAGACGTCGCTGGTTCGGGTCGGCGTGTCGCCGCATGCGCCGTACACGGTGTCGCGCGAGCTCTTCGCGGCCACGGCGGCGCTGGCACAGCGCGAGGCGTTGCCGCTGGCGGTGCATGTGGCGGAGAGTCCGGCCGAGATGCTCTTCGTGCGTGATGGGGCGGGGGCGTTTGCCGACCGGCTGCGGGCGCGTGGTAT
>CANGXK010000022.1 GCA_947457715.1 Gemmatimonadota bacterium | reverse complement strand
GTTGAGCGAGGCGATCACGGGAACCTTCACTTCGTCGCGCAGCCGTTGCAGCTGCCTCAGGTACGGTTCGGCGCCCAGCGAGAACACGTCGACATCGGCCAGAAAACCGCTCGCCTCCGCGTTGCAGTCGGTTTGCGCATCGATGAAGTGGTGCGCCGCCATCTGATCGTTGATGACCTGCTCCTCGAAGAGCGAGTACATCACCACCGCCCCCGCGCCCGCTTCCACCGCGGCGATGATCGACTCCACGTCGTGCGAGAGCGGACTGGCGCCGAGCACGATCGGGCTCTTGATCGTGCGCCCGAGCCAGGTGGTAGTGAGGTCAACCATTCCGGTGCTCCGGCGGGAGGTGGATTTTTGCCATTTGCTCATAGAGCGCGCGACGCTGCTTGACGCCGTCGCGCGCGGCGTCGAGCAGCATCGCATAGCGCTCGCTCGACCTCAGCTCGACCATGCGGAACCGCGCCTCGTTCTCCATGTATCGCGCTACGTCGAGCCGCGGCTCGGGCGAGTCGAGCACCAGCGGTGACTCTCCCTGGTCCACGCGCGCGGGATCGTAGTGGTACAGCGGCCACATCCCGCTATCCACCGCGCGCTTCTGCTGTTGCGGGCTCTTGATCAAGTCGTAGCCGTGCGCGATGCACGGGCTGTGCGCAATCACCAGCGACGGTCCGGGATGCCGCTCGGCCTCGAGAAGCACCTCCACCGTTTGTTGGCTTCTCGACTGCATGGCCACCTGCGCCACGTACACGTGGCCGTAGCTCATGGCGAGCAGGCCGAGGTCCTTCTTGCGTGTCGCCTTGCCCGAGGTGGCGAACTTGGCACCCGCGCCAAGGGGCGTGGCTTTACTCGCCTGTCCACCGGTGTTGGAATACACCTCGGTATCGAGCACGAGCACGTTCACGTTCTTGTGTGATGCCAGCACGTGATCGAGTCCGCCAAAGCCGATGTCGTATGCCCATCCGTCGCCGCCCACGATCCACAGGCTGCGTGGTACCAGGTGATGCGCCACCTCGCGAAGGATCTTCGCTTCAGGACTCGGGTCGTGGGCGAGCGCCAGCTGGAGCGTGTCCACGCGGGCGCGCTGCACGGCGATGTAGGCGTCATCGTGCCCCGCTGGCTGCAGCAGCGCCTCGGCCAGATCCTGCGGAAGCCGGTCGGCCATCGCGGCCACCAAGGCTTTCGCCCGCGCGGCCTGTGCGTCGAGCGAGAGCCGCATGCCAAACCCGAACTCGGCGTTGTCTTCGAACAACGAGTTCGCCCAGGCCGGACCACGCCCGTCGGCATTGGTGGTGTACGGCGACGTGGGAAGATTGCCGCCGTAGATCGAAGAGCAGCCGGTGGCGTTGGCCATTACCAGCCGGTCGCCATAGAGCTGCGTGAGCAGCCGGATGTACGGCGTCTCGCCACAGCCGGCGCAGGCACCGGAGAACTCGAACAGCGGCAAGCGGAGTGCGGCCGATCGCTTCTCGATGGTGATGCCGGCGAGCGATGCCGACGGCATTGTTTCGTAGAAGGCGAAGGCATCGCGTTCCTTCTCACGATGCAGATCGAGCGGCGTGGCCATGAGCGCCTTGCGACTCGGCTGCTTGCGGTCCTTCGCCGGGCACACCTCGATGCACAGCCCGCACCCGGTGCAGTCTTCGGGTGCCACCTGCACCGTGAAGCGCGTGCCTTCGGGCATGGGGTAGATGTCCTGCGCGATCGACTTGAACCCATCGGGCGCGCCCGCGAGTGCTTCGGGCGCGTAGACCTTGGTCTGGATGGCCGCGTGCGGGCAGATCATCGAGCAGAAGTTGCACTGCACGCAGAGATCCTCGTTCCACGAGGGGATCTCCTGGGCGATCGCGCGCTTCTCGAACTTGCTCGTGCCGGTGGGCCAGGTGCCGTCGGGCGGGAAGGCACTCACCGGGAGCAGATCGCCGTTGCCTTCGAGCAGCACGCGCGTGACGCGCTGCACGAAGTCGGTGACGTGGCCTTGCACCACCGGAGCGCGCAGGCGCGCCGTGGTGACGGCCAGTGGGATCGTGATCTCGCGCAACTGCGCCAGCGCGGTGTCGAGCGCCATCATATTGCGCTTCACCACCTCGCCGCCACGACGGCCGTACGTGGCCATGACGCTGGCTTTCACATGATCGAGCGCTTCGTCGATCGGCAGGACCTTCGCGAGCGCGAAGTAGCAGGCCTGCATGACCGTGTTGATCCGGCGACCGAGCCCCGCACGCTCTGCCACGCCGTAGCCGTCGATCACGTACACATGGCATCGCTTCTCCACCAGCTGGCGCTGCACTTCGAGCGGTAACGAGTCGAAGAACTGCTCCGCCGTCACCACGGTATTTACGAGAATCGTGGCCCCGGGCATGGCCGCCGAGAACACGTCGCGCTTCTCGAGGAACTCGGGGTCGTGCACGGCGATGAACTGCGCTCTGCTCACACGATAGGTGCTGCGGATGGGACGCGGACCGAAGCGCAGATAGGAGATGGTCGTCGACCCCGACTTGCGCGAGTCATATTCGAAGTGTCCTTGCGCGTATTTCGGGGTCTTCTCGCCGATGATCTTGATCGTGGCCTTGTTGGCCGAGACGGTGCCGTCGGCACCGAGCCCGAAGAAAATCGCACGCTGCACATCATCGGCCTCGATGTCGTCATCGGCGTCCCAGGCGAGCGACGAGCCCGAGACGTCGTCGCGGATGCCGACGGTGAAGCGCGATTTCGGTTTGCTCTTGGTGAGCTCGCTGAAGATCGACTTCACCATGGCCGGCGTGAATTCCTTCGACGACAAGCCGTAGCGCCCGCCGACTACGCGCGGCATCAGGGGGCGCGTACCCTCGGCGACGGCGTCGCAGAGGGCCTGCGTGACCTCGAGCAGCAACGGCTCGCCCGCGGAGCCCGGCTCTTTGGTCCGATCGAGCACGGCGATGGCTTTCACGCTGGCGGGCAGCACGGCCAACAGGTACGCGGCACTCCACGGCCTGAAGAGGCGCACCTTAAGCACGCCCACCTTCTCACCAATGGCCGTGAGATGCTCGACGGTCTCGTGCGCACATTCGGCGCCAGAGCCCATCATGATGATCACGCGGTCGGCATCGGCGGCGCCCACGTACTCGAACAGCTGATAACGGCGACCCGTGAGCTCAGCGAAGCGGGTAAACGTGTCGTCGAGCAGGTCCGGGAACGCGGCATAGAACGGTTCGCATGCTTCCCGTCCCTGAAACCACGCGTCGGGGTTCTGTGCGGTGCCGCGGATGGAGGGATGATCGGGATCGAGCGCGCGGCCACGGAACGCCGCGAGCGCCGCTTCATCGAGCAGTCCGCGCAGCGTATCGTCGTCGAGCGTGGCGACCTTCGTGATCTCATGCGACGTGCGGAAGCCGTCGAAGAAATGCATCACGGGAATCCGCGCGCGCAGCGTGACCGCGTGCGCCACTGCGGCAAAATCCTGCGCCTCCTGGGCATTACCCGCGCAGAGCTGCGCCATGCCGGTCATGCGCGCCGACATCACGTCGGAGTGATCGCCGAAGATCGAGAGGGCGTGCGTGGCGAGTGTGCGCGCGGCCACATGCAGCACGAACGGCGTAAGCTCGCCGGCAATCTTGTAGAGATTGGGGAGCATGAGCAGCAGCCCCTGCGACGCCGTGAAGGTCGTCGTGAGCGCGCCCGTCATCAGCGCACCGTGCACCGCGCCGGCGGCTCCGCCCTCCGACTGCATCTCAGCCACCTCGGGCACGCGACCCCAGAGGTTCGGCGTGAGGTCGGCGCTCCACGCATCCGCATGCTCGCCCATCGCGGAGGCGGGCGTGATCGGATAAATGGCGATGACTTCGCTGAGTCGGTACGCGACCGACGCCACGGCTTCGTTGGCGTCGAGCGTCTTCCACTTGGCGAGGCGTACGGGGGCGGTGGGCGCCACGGCCAGCGGTCGCGCTTCCTCAGTTCGGTCCATCCCGAATGGTGGACTCTGATATTCCGCGGCGCTGTCGGGAGAGGCGGGCCGATCGTGTCGTGGAATCCCTGACGCGCAAGGTGGATCGCATGTGGTGGCACATGATGTCAGCTGGTGACACTTGGATCAACGGAAGAGTGCGCTCGGTGTTCTCCGTCACAGCGTAAGTCGACCCGGAGACGACATTGTTAGTACAAGTCCCTCGCCGCAGCGAGCGCGGCTGTGAACGCGACGGGACATCGCACGCTCTACCTCGTCGACCATTGGTTGCTTCGCCCTCAGGCACCAGGACCTCTTCCACCGCCTATGCCACTGCACACGAAGAGCACCCACACCACCGTTGCGGCGGCACTGACGCCCCTTCTTGCCGCACTCGCGTTCGCGGCTTGTTCGGAGCTTCCCACCGCGACGCCCGACGAGCAGTCCCCCGCCAACGCGCCGCCGCTCGCCGCCGCAACCGCCGAGGTCAACCTCGCGGGTCGAGCCCTCGCGGCGAATTGCTTTCAGTGCCACGGCACCGATGGCGTCGCTGGCGAACTCAAGATCGCCGGCGAGAGCGCCTCCGGCATCATCGCGGAGCTGACCGAAATGCGCGGCAAGAATCCGCGGGACAACATCATGAACCTGCATGCGCTCGCCTACACTCCCGCCGAGATCGCGCTCATTGCCGACTACATCTCACGACAGGGCCACTGACCATGCAACGTAGAACCTTTCTGCAGGGGCTCGGTGCAGCCGGGCTCGGGCTCGCCGCCTTTCGGTCAGCCCTCGGGCTCCCGGCCACCACGGCCGCCGGTGCTACCGGGCGCGTGGTGGTGGTCGGTGGCGGCATGGGTGGTACCACCATCGCCAAGTTCCTGCGCCTGTGGGGCGGCACCGGACTGAATGTCACCCTCGTCGAACCCAACGCGACCTACTACTCGAACATCTTCAGCAACATGGTGCTCACGGGAGAGCGCAGCTTGACCCAATTGGGGTTCAACTACGCGACCTTGAGCAGCAAGTACGGCGTGAAGGTGGTAACCGCGTCGGTCACGTCGATCGATCCGGCCGGCCGCAGCGTGCTGCTCTCCAACGGTGCGCGGTTGCCATATGATCGACTCGTGCTCTCGCCCGGCATTGACTTCGAACCGCTTCCCCTCGCCGGTACGGCCGCGAATCGCGCGAAGATCGTGCACGCCTGGAAGGCTGGTGCACAGACCACGGCACTCAAGGCGCAGATCCAGTCGATGACCAAGGCCGACACCTTTATCATGACGATCCCGCCGAAGCCGTATCGCTGCCCGCCTGGACCGTATGAGCGGGCATGCGTTGTCGCTGACTATCTCAAGCGCGTGAAGGGCGGGGGTCGGGTCGTGATTCTCGATGCCAACCCCTCCATTCAGGCAGAGCCAATCAATTTCGGACGCGCGTTCAGCGCCACGCACAAAGGCATCATTACTTACGTGCCCAATGCGGTGATCACCGGCATCGACGCGGACACCATGACGGTCACGACGAGTTCGGCCGGCTCCTTCAAGGGAAAGGTGATCAACGCGATCCCGACGCATAAGGCCGGTGCGCTGGTCACGGGATCGGGGATCGGTTTGGCCAACGCCCCCGGCCCCAACAGCGTCGCGGGCAAGTTTGCCGGCGTAGATGTGCTCACCTACGAGTCGACGGCGGTGCCGCTGGTGCACGTCCTCGGCGACGCATCGGCGACGACGCAGCCGAAGGCCGGGCATATCGCCAATGCCGAGGCGAAGGTCTGCGCCGCGGCCATCATTCAGCTGCTGACCGGCGGTGTCGTGAACCAGACGCCGATGACCAACTCCTCCTGTTTCACCCCAATCACCAAGACCACCGCCTCATGGCTCTCGGTCGTGTTCCGCTACGACCCTGTGACCCGCACGATGACGCCCACGGGAAACGGCGTGACGGAATCGCTCGATGCGACGAGTGAGAACTATGAAGACATGCTGAAGTGGTTCACCAACCTCATGTCGGATACGTTCAAGTAGGTCGGCGGTCGCCAAGAAGGAGCGAGTGTGGCACGTTTGTGGAGATTCCTCGGCATCGCAGTGCTGTTTCGGTATCGGCGCTCTGTGCCCGATATACCAGCACACGTCGTTGTTGGTAATCGTATCCCTGCGCGCCGGCTTCGCCCTCGGTTGGATCTGCAGCATCGTCATTGATGGAACGCCCGCCGTGCTCTTCCTTGGCGTCCTGTGCGCAGAAATTGTGTTCGCCGCTGTGGCTGTTCGCGTTCTCCGTTTGGAAAGCATCTCCAGCAGAGCCGTGCAGGCTTGAAGCACGCAGGACGCATGTTGCTCGATCTCACCATGCCGCATCTCGACAGCGCCGGTGCTGCCCGCGAGATGCGGCGTAAACGTTGGTGGGAACGCTGCTGTTGGCGATGCCGCGAACGCTGATCTACCGCTGGCGCGGAATGTCGATCGCCGGGCTGCGTCCGAAGAACCCCACCGGCTTGATGGCGAAGCTGTGCCACGCTACCGGCATCACCGGCCAGTCTTCCGGACGCGGCACATGGTGGAAGCCAAGCGTGAGCCAGGTGACCACGTCGGTGTTGGCGATGGACCGGTTGGCGGACGTCCACTTCGTGAGACCGTCGTTGGCCACACTGTTGGTGGGATAGTCACCGCTCGCATAAAGCTCGGCTGGCGCGTACGGTGTGGTCCACAACGTGTGATCCACGAAGCCAGCGCGCTTCCGCATATAGTCATCGGGGGACATCAGCGACATCGCACCGTGGCCTTCGATCTCGTAGCCCACCGGCCAGCCGAAGGCGTTGTTCACCGCCGGATTCACGATGCGCCACACTTCGGGCGCAGTCATCGGCGACATGCGCATGCCGTCCTTCTCGGTTTGCGCCGTGGTCGTATTGACCGTCCAGATGCTGCGACGCGGATTCTCCTTCGGCAGTGTAGTGGTCTGCAGCTTATCCACCAGCAACGAGTTCTGCGTGCCGTCCACATCCATGTCGAGGCGGAACGAGAAGAAGTGACTGTGGTTCACGCCCACGAGCTTGTTGGCGATCATCCGTCCGTAGTCGTTGTCCTTGGGCGTGCCCGACGCCGCCTTCACCTGGTCCATGCCGGTGGCGCCCAGATTGACGGTGATCGCGCCGTCCTGGCTCAGCACCCAGTCGAACAGGTAGTCGTAGTTGCCGGCGTTCATGTACATGCGCAGCACGAGATCGGTACGCGGTCGCGCTTCGTTCACACCGCCGCCGGCGCGCGTATGCCGCCACGCCACGTCACCGGTATTGCGCTCGAACAGGCAGGCTGTGCGCTGACGTTCTCGCGGCGCGCCCTTCGCGGTCACCACATAGCTGTGAAAGTACGTGGCGTAGTCGGGGCACTCCACGCCGGGCTCGAGCGAGCTGGCGATGCCACCGAAGGCAAATGGATATGTGCCGAGGTCGAAGTAGCCCTGGTAGTTCCAGGGATCGGTGGGGTCCATGTACGGCACGAACAGCTCCGACAGCGAGCCCTGATACATGATCGAGCGTTCCTTACCGGCATCGTCGTAGCGCACGCGCGAGAGTACGAGGCCGCGACGCATGTCCATGCGGAAGTGGAACTTCCAGTTCTGCCACGCGACTTCATGCCCGTTCAGCGTGTACGTCGCGCCCTTCGGTTGCACCATGGTCACCGCATTCACCGGTGCGCGCGTCGGGCCGATTTCCTCGGGAGAATGGCCGTCGGGCAGACCGCTGCGTGCCGCGGCCACGTCCACGATGCGCAATACCTTCTCATTGGTGACGTCGACCACGACCACGAAGCCGTCGAACGATTCGCCGTAGCCGGAGATGCGGCCGCGCTCGTCACTGCACGTCACGTGAAGCACGCGCGCATTGCGCTCTTCCGGAAGGTCGAAGTACCCGTTGTTGGCGGGGCTGCACGACACATGCGTGAAGTCGGTTACGCCGCGCTGGCGCAGCGCCGCCTTCACCCGCGGGTCCTTCATGGCGATTCCTTCGGCTGCGTCGGACTCGGGGCCGCTCGTCATGAATTGCTTACCGGGCAGTTGTAACCACGACACCAGTTTCTTGCCGGTGACATCCACCACCGCTTCGTAGCCGAACTTGCCCTGCGTAAGGTGTACGGTGGCCTCGCGCCTGAGCGGCTGCCCCGGCTGCCAGGCCAGCACCTCGCTCTTGGCCGGTTCTTTGAGCCCTTCGTACAGCAGGCGGAACGTGGAGTCGAGCTTGCCCGACGCCTGTAGAGCGTCGTAGATGGCCCAGTGTTCTTTGGCCGACAGCTGGTCGAGCGGATGCACCGGGGTCTGCGCGTGCAGCGCGGTGCCGGTCGCACCGAGGATCGCCGCCGCCTGGGCGACGCGCCGAGCGACGCGACGAAACAAACGTGAGAGGTGCTTCAAGGAGGCTCTCCGGATATGCAAACGGGATGAATGGATCTGCTCTGCCTAAGTTGCCCCGCACGCCGTCAAGCGCAATGTTCCGGCGATGACGATCCATTCGCCTGACGCCTGGACCTTCGACGCGGTGGTGCGCGGCCTGTTGAATGGTGACTGCACGGCGCTCACGCCGGTGTTTAAGACGGCGGATGGCGACCCGCACAGCAGTGCGATCGTGCAGTGGGTGGCGGCCGGCGCGTTTGCCGCGGAGCCGGTGGCGTTGGCGGAGTCGCTCACCACGGCGTGTTGGCTGGGTGAGGTGGCGGTGGCGCGGTATCTGCTCGACCTCGGTGTCGATCCGCTGGCCGGGAATGGCACCGGCATGAATGCACTGCATTGGGCGGCGAATCGCGGGCACCTTGCGGTGGTGGAGTTGCTGCTGTCGCGCGGTGTTTCGACGGAGGTGCGCAGCAGGCATGGCGGCACCGTGCTGGACACGGCGATCTGGTCGGCGGAGCACGAGCCGAGGCCCGATCACGCCCGGATTATCGCGACGCTTTCCCCGTCCCGACGCTAATTTGGCAGCAGAAAAATCGGTGCATCGTCCGCCTCCCGCCCGTAGAGGAGTATTCCTGTGTCCTCCCGTTCCAAAGTTGCGCCGCAGTACGATGTCATTGTGGTCGGCTCCGGTGCCGGTGGCGGCATGGCCGCCTATCAGCTGTCGGTGCAGGGGCTCAAGGTGCTGCTGCTCGAGGCCGGGCGTGATTACGACCCGGTCACCGAGACGCCGATGTTCCAGACGCCGAAGGACGCGCCCCTGCGTGGCAGCGGCGATGCGAACAAGCCGTTCGGTTTCTACGATGCCACGGTCGACGGCGGCTGGCGGGTACCGGGCGAGCCGTTCACCACGGCGCCCGGGAGCCAGTTCAGCTGGTGGCGCTCCCGGATGCTGGGCGGACGCACCAACCACTGGGGCCGCATCTCGCTGCGGATGGGCCCGTACGACTTCAAGCCGAAATCGCGCGACGGGCTCGGTGCCGACTGGCCGATGACGTACGAGACGATGGCGCCGTACTACGACAAGACGGAGCTGTTGATCGGCGTGTACGGCGGTGAGGACGATTTGGAGAACACGCCGCGCTCGTCGCCCGGTGTGCTACAGCCGCCCCCGGCCGCGCGCTCATACGAGCTGCTGGCCAAGCAGGCGTGCGATCCGCTCCGGATTCCGGTCATTCCGGCGCACCGCGCGGTGCTCACGCAGCGACAGGATTCGGCCCGCTTGCCGGCCAAGCTGCATCCGGGCAACGCGCTCGCCCAGCGCGTGCTGCGGCAGAGCATGAACGAGCGCATGGCCTGCTTCTACGCCACCGACTGCGGTCGCGGCTGCTCGATCAAGGCGAACTTCCAGAGCACCACGGTGCTCATTCCGCCGGCCATGGCCACCGGCAATGTCACGCTGATCACCGACGCGATGGTACGCGAAGTGAGCATCGATGCGCAGGGCAAGGCGAGCGGCGTGCACTACATCGACAAGCTTACGCGGGTCGATCATCACGTCACGGCCAAGGTCGTGGTGCTGGCGGCCAGCGCGTGCGAAACGTCGCGCATCATGCTGAACTCCAAGAGCACGCTGTTCCCGAATGGCATCGCCAACAGCAGCGGCGTGGTCGGCAAGTATCTCATGGATACCGTCGGTGCCGGCTTGTCGGCGCAGATTCCGCGCTTGGAGGGACTGCCGCCGGTGAACGAAGACGGCACCGCCGGCATTCACATGTATATGCCGTGGTGGAAGTACGGCGACCAGAAGGCCGGCAAGATGTCGTTCGCGCGTGGCTATCACATCGAATTCGGTGGCGGACGCGGCATGCCCGGCCCCGGCATCTTCGGTGGACTCGAAAGCTTCACGCAGGGTGCGTACGGCCGGAAGTTCAAGGAAGAAGCACGCCGGTACTACGGCTCGTTCATGTACTTCGACGGCCGCGGCGAGATGATCCCGAACGAAGATTCGTACTGCGAGATCGATCCGGTGGCGGTCGACCAGTGGGGCATTCCCGTGCTGCGTTTCCACTGGAAGTGGTCGGAGCATGAGATCCAGCAGGCGGCGCACATGCACGCCACCTTCGCCGAGATCATCGGCAAGATGGGTGGCACGGTGCAGGGCACGGTGCAGACCGACGGCAACAAGGCCATCGCCGCGGGCGGTTCGATCATTCACGAAGTCGGCACCGTGCGCATGGGCAGCGATCCGAAAACATCGGTGCTCAACGAGTTCGGTCAGGCGTGGGACGTGAAGAATCTGTTCGTCACCGACGGCGCCACGTTTGTCTCGAACGCCGACAAGAATCCGACGTTGTCCATTCTCGCGCTGGCGTGGCGCAGCTGCGATCACATCGTGGCCGAACTGAAGCGGGGGAATCTCTGATGAGCGACGAGCAGAAGCCTGTTGGAAGTGGCATCGCACGACGCGACGCACTGAAGGCGATGGCCGCCGCCGCCATGGTACCGATGCTGCCCGATGCGGCGGCCGCGGCACCGGTGGCGCCGACGCCACGGGCCCCGCTGCCAGTGCTCGACGACGCACAGCAAGCCAAGCGCAAAGGGCCGCGCGGCACCCCCACCGATCCGGTGTTGCAGGTGGCGAAGGCCGACTGGCCGAACAAGCTGCAGCTGCGCGAGCTTGCCACGCTCAGTGCGCTGTGCGACATGATCATCCCGGCCGACGCTAAGAGCCCCGCGGCCTCTGCGGTGGGCGCGCCGGCGTACATCAACGAGTGGGCCAGCCGGCCCGGCGGTGAGACGTCGCTGGTGCGCGTGCGCGGCGGACTGGCGTGGCTCGATCGCGAATCGAACACGCGCTTCGGCAAGCGCTTCCATCTCGCCACCACCGCGCAGCGCACGGCCATCTGCGACGACATCTGTTATCTGCCAAAGGCCAAGCCCGAGCATCAGTTCGCGGCGCAGTTCTTCGATACGATTCGCGACCAGACCGCGACCGCCTTTTACACCACGCCGCAGGGGTGGAAAGACCTCGGCTACATCGGCAACGTGGCGATGCCGAAATTCGAAGGGCCGAACGCCGAAATCAGGCGGAAGATCGGGGTGGAGTAAGCAACAGCGTTTCCACCGCCGCGAAGTCGCCGCCGCGCGGGCCATGCTTGGCCCCGTGGCGGCACCACCCGAGTGGGGTGTCCTGATGATGGGCGTCGCGCACGGTGAGCAGGGCACGCCCCTGCGGCGTACCGAGCAATGCCGCCACCGTCGCGGCCGAGCCCTGCCACGCCGCGCAATGCAGCGCGGTGCCTGAGTCGTGGCCCGGCGTAGACGGAGCAAAGCCCAGCTCCAGCATCAACGCCACCGCCGGCGCATCGCCATCCCACGCCGCATCAGTGATGGCGCGATGGTCTTGCGCACTCAGCGACGCAATCAGGCCCGGATGTGCACGCACCAAGGCGCGTGCGGCCTCGGTGTCCGTGCGACGGCACGCCAGGCGCAGTTGCTGCACCGGCGTGGCGAACGCGAGCATCGCCGCCAGTGTGTCGTCGTGCGCGAACTGCGCCGCGACTTCCAGCGGTGACCGATTGCCACCGATGGACCACAGGTAGATGTGAAAACTGCTGGGTGGCATCTCGGCGTAGCGTCCACGACCGGTCTTCTCGTCCAACAGCGCCGGGTGCTCCTGCAGCAACGACACGGCGCGATCGGTGAGCCCCAGCGCCGCCGCCAGGAAGATGTCGGCGGATGCGCCACGTTCCACGAGATAGCGCGCGAGCTGGTAGCGCCCGGCGCCCTGCGACCGCTCCAACATCCACTCGGCGGCTGTGGCGCGATGATCCACATCGCGCGCATCGACGTCGGCGCCGGCACTCAGCAGCAGGTCAATGACACGGCGCGAGCGCGCGAAGTGCAGTGGAGTCTGTCCATCGCCGCCGCGTTCCTCGACCCGCTCGGGATTCGCGGCGAGCATGGCGGCCAGCAGATCCGCATCGTCGAGATGCGCCGCCGCGCAGGCATCGGGAATCGCACCCGCTGCCAGCAGTCGCGCCGCCGCGGCACCCGTGGCCACGTGCAGCGCATGGAACGGCCCGGCCCACCACTCGCTGCGGACGTTCGGATCGGCGCCGAACTCGAGCAGGACGTCCACCAGAGCGGCATCGTTCGCATACGCCACGATCGCTGGCGCATTGAAGACGAAAAACGGGGCGTTGATGAGCTGACGAAATTGCGCGTGCTGCGCGAACAATCGATGCGCGGTATCGGCGTCGCGTCGCTGCAGCGCGTCGTGCAACTCCTGCACGGGTGTCAATCCGTTTGGAAGAGCGGAGTCTGGTGCCGTCATGAAGCGCGTCGTTCAGGTGCGTGTGGACTGCGCCGGAAGGCGCTGTCGAGACAGAGAGGTAACCTCATCCGGCCCGTGTTGTCCAACCTTCACGGCGAGAACCGTTGGAATCAGCCGGCGACGGGCCGTCACTGTGGGCGGAGCCGTCAGCAAGAACACCGTCGAGTGGTATGCGCCGTGCGTGACGTAAAGGTTCGACAACCCATGCCGACCACGCCCGCGTCATCACGGATCCCCCGAGCATGCCAGATCACACCGCCGCTCTGGCGTTCCCCAATGAACCCGCCTTGAAGGACGGCTCCACGTCGTTCGGCGCATTCTATCCGAAATGCTATGTACTGGCCGTGTCCGCCCATGAGCGGGACGTTGAGGCGGACAAGAGCCTGTTCCCGAAGAGTGGCGCACGTACGGCATCTTGGCGATGGCGGCGTTGAGCTGATCCTGCAACAGAAGCACTCACGACTCCACACGTGAGTCTCGCGTTTCGAGTGTGAGCTTCGCGCGTTGCGTTGCCCGCCGTTCGCGCCGTGCCAGCCGCTCAGAATGTGACCCGCACCGACGTCACGGGACCCAGCGACACGAAGACGCGTCCATCGAGGGCGCGCGACGAGCTTTGCATGATGCCGCGCAGCGGACCGGCATCGCGAGCGGGCTTGACGATGGCGTCGGCCGCCAACAGCCCCAGAACGCCACCCGCGCTCGCGAAGGCGAGGGCGCCCTGCGCCTCCGCTGCGGCCATTGCCGCGACACCGCCCCCCATCAGCGCGCCGGCCAGCGCTCCGAGTTGCACGAGCGTGCCGTCAGCACTCGTGCGATCGGCTTTGCGCACGAGCCCACGATCGGCGAGGAACGCGCCGGCCAGCATGCCCGCCGCCGCGCTGCCGAATCTGGTGGTGTTGTCTCCGCTCGTGCCGATGAGCGCCGCCGCCGCCGCGCCGCCCAGCAGGGCGCTGGCGAACGACACGCTCACGTCGCCGGCCGTCACGTTGTACGCGGCCCGCCGCGCATAGCGGGGGCCGAGCGCGTAACCGAGGACCTGAGCCCCGATCGCGGCCCCGACGACGGCCTTGCCCGGTCCGCGCAGGCTGTTGTCGGTGATCGTGTAGCTGCCGAACTGCGGATTGTTCGGGTCAAACGGCACCACCGTCTCCTTGCCCTTGAAGGCGCCGCTGGAACCGCCGATGCCGAGTGCCGTCAGGGTACCGAGGTCGGCAAACAACCCGGCGCTGGCCGCTTCGCCGTCGCTGAGGCCTCGCGCCTGCTGGAAGCCGACGATCGTGCCGCCGACGGCGCCGGCAAGAATCGGCGCGCCCCACCCCGGACCGCCGTCGGCGTTAGCGATGGCGGCGATACCGACGCCGGTGAGTGCACCGCGCGTGCCTCCGTGTGCGGCGCGCGCCGCCTGCGCGCGCGTGACGACGCGACCCTTCACCGTGTTGGCCGCCACGAAGAACGAGGTGCCGGCAGCCAAGAAGTAGCCGCTGACGGCGGCCGTGCCATTGCTCGTGCTGAGGATCGCGGCCGTGGCGGGCCCGTAAGCGACGAGACCGAGCAACGTCTGATTGCGCACGAACGTGTTGCCGGCCGGTTGGGAGACGACCACGCCAGTGCCGGCACCGACGAGCCGCTCGCCGCCGCGTCCCTGCGCCAGCAGCCCAGCACGCACCGCATTCCGCAGATTCGCCGCCGCCGCGGCGTCGAGTGCAAATCGCGCGACGGTGCTGTCCAGGCGCTGGACGACGAGCACGTGCGCGTCGCGCTCGATGCGGTACAGTCGCGCTTCGCGGAAGGAGCCGATCACCGGCCATGCCGGGGCGACCAGGCCAAGCCGTGAAACGAGTGTCGGCGTGAGGATGGTGATGCGTCCGGCGCCGTCGAACGGGACAAGTGTCTCGATGCCGGGTGTGGCCTGCGCAGCCAGCGGGCGGGCCACTGGCGCGCCGAGTGTGGCGGCACCGGCCAGAACGAGTGACACGAGCACGCGAACAGACAAGTCAGGGAGCATGCGGGGCTCAAGCGTGGGAGTGGCGAATTCACACCGCGATTCACCCATGCAAGCTACGCTCCCTGTGGGGCACGTGCTCGCGTCCCGTCAGCGCTTCGCGGGTGAGGTGCTGTGGCATCGACCGAACAGCGCGGCACATTCGGCGATCGGCTATCCCTCTCGCAGCCCAGCGGCTATATCAACGGTCGGACGCCTGCTGCGTCCATCTTTTCACCAACACCCTGTCGAATGACGATCCCCCCAGCTGTTGTCGGGCGTCGGGCCGCCTCAGGCACCGCCTCGCGCTTGGCCGTGGGGATCCCCGGGAACGCGGAGGCTGATATGATCGCCGGCCTGCCGGGCCTGACTGGAGAGCTTGGCGGGCCAGGCACGCGCGCGTCGGGGTGCGGGAAGTGCGGCAAGAGAGACGGCATCGGCTTCGGGATCGGTTCACGGAGCGCGTGACTATGCCTGTGCGAGACCTGCCAGCGTTCGCCAAACAGTGCGCCGTGCTCGGGCTTCATCCCGTGTACACGCTCGAAGAGTTGAACGCCGCCTACCGGCCACTGATCCGGCAGTGGCACCCCGATCGACATCACGGACAAGCCACCCACGCGATCGCCGTCGATCGCGCGACGGCGATCAACGACGCGTACGCATTTCTGCTAGCCGCACTTGAGCGCGACCGTGACGCCGAACGTTCGAGGCGTCCCCTCACACCGAGGACTGCACGGCCGTCGTCGCGCGATGGATTCCCTGATCCAACGGTACTCGAGATCTTCGTCAAACCGTCGAACATCATCTCGGTGGGCTACAACAGCGCGACGTTGGAGCTGTTCGTGAAGTACGTTGGCGACCGTATCTATCGATACGGCGGCGTACCGCCAGCGGTGGTCGAAGCGCTGCTTCTGGCGCCGTCCGCTTCGGCGTTCGTCAGCGCACACATTGACCGTCGATTCGCATCCGACGCGCTCAAACGAACGCCCCGATCGCCGCGTTGATCGAGTCTGTTCGGCACGATGTTCCTGGAGCTTTCCCGCGGACTTCAGGACTTCCCCTACGCGGAT